>CAZKRH010000166.1:0-7824 GCA_964555115.1 uncultured Nitrospiraceae bacterium
GGTATGCATATGGTATTCAACTTGCTGAAAAAGATCAGAAAAGTTTGATAAGGCCTTTAAGATTAATTCTTTATCCTCGAATTCCTGTTTTGAGAAAGGCTTCCTTTAAGTGGAGATCCTGCATATATGGAATAATTTAAATCCATTATCCAGGGTAACAAAAGTGATTGGTTGAAAGTATGCGACTGTTATACCGAATTCGACGTCGAAATTCATCAGGCCCAAAGATATCGAGATCAGCCACCTCGCGAAACCGTCCTCAAGCTGCCCCCAACCCATGATTGAGTTCATCGACTCTTAAGCCCAGTTGCCTTGCCAATTGATTCCCTGTAAGGCCGCCCCCAATAACGGCAATATCTACAAAATGAAGTACCATAGGCTACACATCTGAGAGGTGTGATGAATTGATTCCATCGTGAACAACAAATGTAGCTGAGAACAGAAGGCTAAGCAAAGCCCCTGCTGCTACTGTTGTCCCAATGGCTCTGAGGACAGGGAATTGAGAGAAAGCCAATAAGCCGAATGCTAAGACCGTTGTCAGGCTACAAATAACCAGTGCTTGAATTGTCCGGTTTCGTTCCTCAAGGGTGTAATGGTTACGATTAAAAAATAGTCCGTAATCTAACCCAATGCCAATCACTAGAAGAAAGGAAGCGAGATGAAAAAGGGATAACCGCTGGCCTAATACGTGGAGTAAGGCTGCGACAACTATAACGCTGCATATCACGGGAAAAATTACTCGAAAGGATCGTTGAAACGACCGAAGCCCAATCCCCAAAGAGAGGGCAATGAGCACCCCCCCCCCATACTAAAAGTTGAATCATTTCATGCTGATAATCGATTACAATCCGGTTTGATTCCTCTTTCATATCAAGGTAGTGAAGATTCCGATTCTTGAGGTCTTTGACTCCCTTTTTCAATTGTTCTCTTGCCATGACATTTTGCAAAGGCACCAAAGCCATCCAGATGTTTTCTCGTTGGAATAGAAGAGACTCGATTTTGACACCAATGGCCGTCTGCCGAATACGTGAACTAGTTAAGGGCTCTAAAGTTTTGGCCAATTCAATGTCCTGAATAAAGTGTTCAAACAGGTCTGGCTTAAACGGGAAGGAGGTCATTGCCTCATTAAGTGCTGTTCTTACTTGAGGCAATTCGGGTAAGGCAGATTGCCTTTCCAATTGGGTTTTCTGGCTGGGCAGATACCGTGCGGCCAAATCGTAACCTTGCAACATCCCTTCGTCGACAAAATGATTTAATGCTGGCACCAATTCCTCGCTTTTTCTCAAGGCGAGTTCTTCTGTTTCTGCTTCAATGATTAACATGTCTCGGACATCCGGAGCCCCCAAACCATGACGAAGTGTTTGATCCAAGTTTCGTTTTTCTGGTGGAAGTGGACTCAAACTGGCGAGATCATGCTCCCAAATTGGAAGTTCAGATCCAATGAGCAAGCCAACGGAAATTAACACGAAAACGGGAAGAACGGCTTTCAACTTTGGTAGCCACAGAACGAAGGGCACGATACGATCAAGCGCAGGTTTCGCTTGATAATGGCTGGGCAGGAATTCAGGCAATACCCATCGTGTCACCAGGGCAGATGTCGACAACCCCACAATCGCAAATACACCCAGTTGGTTGAGTCCGGGAAATCCTGAAAAAAAGAGGGCACTGTATCCGATGCCGGTTGTTATCACACCTAATCTCATGGTAGGCCAGATACCCTTAATCGCAGTCCTCACTGGCTGTGAGGCAGTCACATGGGTAAACACATGCAATGGATAGTCGACTGCCACACCAATCAACGTGACTCCAAAGGCCAACGTCACCCCATGAATATAACCATCCAGAAGTGTGACACTGGTGATTCCTGCCAAGACCCCACTCAGGAGCGGGAGAAAACAAAGAAGGAAGACCCTCCACGATCGATATAAAGAATAGATAAACAGCGTAATGCATAGAATCGCTCCGACTGACAACCACTGAGCCTCATTTTTAGTGTCCGCCCTGGCTTGAACCGCAAAGACCGCTGGTCCTGTAGTCGACAACTGAAGAGTGTGAAACTTTTTGTTAGTCTCAACAAGGTGGCGAAATTCTTCTTGGAGTCTACCTTGGATTTTTTCCTGAGCATCAAGATCGAGGCCAGGGGCATTCGTCTGAGCTGCTAGAAGTGCCATTTGTCCGTCAGATGAAACCCAAACCCCTTGATGAGTCCTTGGGCTCCTTGAGGGAACCCAAGCAGCATGTAATTTTGTGAATGCACCGATGGGATCACTCGGAAGATATTTTTTCACCAAAGGTGCGATAGGGGAGGCAAGCTCATAAAGGCGATTGGCAAGTTCATTTTGCAAAGCAGGGGTGGTAAAAGAAGAAGGTGAAATAGAAGGGCTAAGCAAGAGCCGGTACTGGAAAAACAAAGATTGTTGGGGGGGGATCCTTTGCTGGCTTCCGTTATTCACCTGCGAAAAATCCTGATTTTTCTGCATTCGTATAGTCAATTCGCGACTGGCCTGAGTCAAAACCTCCAACGTGTCGCCTTGAATCCCCAGAAGTATCAATCGTGATGTTGGCCCATAGCGAATTTGATTAACGAGAAGTCGTTCAATAGGGGTATCCCCGGGAGGAAGGAGTAGTGATAACTCAGTCTCAATTCTGGTCTGATTGAGGGTAATCCATATGGTCATACTCAACAAGACAACCCAAAGAACGATAGGGGCTCGAATTGGAATGGTTACATCCCTTCTGTCAAAATTTTTATATGAGAATAATCGCCACTGATCTCTCGAATCTCAATTCCCGTTATCCTTCCCCCCTGTCCGACAAAATGCAAAGCATCGACAAACTCCCTAATATCTTCATCAATGGGAGTGAGTTTCAACGTCCATACTTTTTGGTCTCCTGTAAGCTCAATGGCAAACCAGGTCCTGAGGGTGACAAGATCTCCGGCAAACACAGCTCGAAATCCTTCAACAAACGTTTGGAGAAGAGGAAAATCTGGAAGGAATAACTCCCTGGTTTGCCCAGTTGCCATTTCTTCCCATAACAAAGAATCACCTTCAATGATATACCGTTCTTCACGGGGAGAAAAAACATGTTTCTCTAATCGGGAGGGGGGAATAAAAGAAAGGGTGCCGGTACTAACAATGGGAATGGTCAAGATCGTCGAAACATGGGTCTCCTCATATTGAGCTTGTTGTGGCAGCGTGTGGCTCAGATGCTGCAGTAAGACTTGTGAGTTCCATTCCTTTTCCCAGGGCTGCCCCGTCTTCACCAATGGTAAGCTGATGGGTTTTTCTTCCCCCCCCAAAGGAAATACCGCCTCCAACCACGAGTATTCCCAAAACCCAAACTACAACTTCAAGAGAATTCATTCCAAAAATCATAAAAATTGAACCAATTGTCTGGGGCCATCCGACAGTAATGTTCCAGCCGGTTAACATATCGTTGAGTCCATTCTTGAATGTCTTGTTCTCGTGCCTCCCTGTTTACAACAATCTGTTCAGCAAATAATTCAAAATGGACTTCATAACGGTTGCCTCCTCGGTAAAGCCCAAAAAACAAAAACACGGGGACTTTCACCACACTGGCTAGCACTAACGGGCCTGCAGGAAAGGTTGCAGGTTTTCCAAGAAACGTACAAGTCACAAATTTTTCACTTTCGACAATCCGATCTCCCAGAATACCCACGACTTCTCCTCGGTCTAAACACTCCTTGACCTCCAACATCGAATCCGGTCTACCAACATGAATAATTGAATGAGAGTTCCTGGGCGCAATCGTTTGGGCTGCAGTGTTGAGCATTTGCGCATTTTCTCCATTCATCACAAATTTAACCTCGACATTTCGGCCCGAAAGGGCGCTTGCCCGGACCACCTCAAAACTGCCGAGGTGAGATCCTAATAAAATACACCCTTGTTTTTGATCCACGACTTCCAAAAGATTTTCTAAGCCATGAAAGTCGACATCAAAATGTTGATATTGCTTGTTGAGTAGATACACCCGATCCAAAAGCATTGAAGCAAAACAATGGTACTGACGAAATTGATCCTTCACCTTGGCCGGCCGGTTCAGCACCCGAGTGAGGTATGCCTGAAGAGATTGTGAGGTTTTTGCAGAAAACAGTACAAAGTAAGCGCAGATAGGGTACAAAAATGTACGTGCGACTTGCCGTCCAAGATGGAGTGCCACCCACCCCATGAACCGATACGCCAGCAAATTACCCCGCTCACGCTGATCTAACCAAGAACGATTCACGTTGTTCTCGTGGGAGGGCACTTCAACAGGCGAATAAGCGACTGATCCAGAAGCGACTGGACGTGTTTTGGCATGGCAGGTAAAGGCTCTATTTCCATTATCATAGGGTTCCAGCCGAATGGTAACGGACTCGTCGGGGAGAAGCGGAGAGGTAAACTTTACCGCCTGGAATCCTAAAAATTTCAAGGGAACTTGCTCTACCTGACGTATCACCTTCATGACTTCCCCCAGTAAAACCACTCCTGGAACAATTGGATTCCCAGGGAAATGCCCTCTTAACGAGGGATGATCATTCTTGACAGTCACGGTCATTTCTTCAATCACACTATTACCCAATCCCTAGTGCGGATCTGAAACAGTATTCTGCGAATTTTGCGCCAGATGTTTGTTCATAGTTTCTAATAATTGACACAAAGACTCTCTGGGAAGTTTTCCTGTAGGATTTCGGGGAAGAGATTCGACAAAGTATAAAGGCCGAGGGGAAAAAACTGGATCAATGTGGCCTCGTAAGGCCTTTAGAATATCTTTACTCGTTTTCTTTGGTGCCACCACAAAAGCCACAAGTCGAGTGACTTGTCCATCTAACTCATCCGGCATAAAAAATACCCCATCCCTCACACCATCAATTTGATTTAATCGAAAATTCAAATCATCCAAGGAAATCCGACGACCGGCAATGTTCACAAGACTTGCCGGACGACCATGGAGCACAAATTGGTTGCTTCCCTTCACCGTAATTCGATCTGGAACTGGAATAGAATCTGGAAGATAATCCGTCTTAACCGAATACCCCTCCCCTTCAGGAATAAGGCTGAGTCCCTCTAAGAGTTGCCATGTTTCACAGGTCACAGGTCTGCGAATAGCGATGGTACCTGCTTCAGTAAATCCATAAATTTCAAGCACTGGGGAATGAAAACGTTCTTCCGCTTCCTTAGCCAAAGTGAGTGGTAGGGGTGCGGTGGCGGAGACCAGACCTGCCATGGATGGGAGTTGAGTTTGTTCGATCAGACAGGCACGGATATGGAGGGGGGTCGTGATAAGCAGGCTAGGGCGGTTGAATTCAGACAACGCTTGGCGAATATCTTCTGGGAAAAACGGTCGAGTGGAATGAATGGTCAAGCCAGATTGGATAGCCAGCATAATCGATGTCTCTAGACCATACATATGTTGTTGAGGAACCGTGCCAACAATTGCCTGTTCTTGAGTCAAAGATTGCCCCAAACCCTCACGAGTTTTGTTCGCCACTGAAACCAGAGAGCCCCATGTTTTGAGATTCGGACGAGGCTCTCCAGTGCTCCCAGATGTAAAAACAATAACAGCTACCTGCTGTTCTGGAATTATTGGAATATCTGCAGATTCCTCCTTAGTACTTTGGCAGGCTGTGACGTCAAGGACTGGAATTCCTTCCACAGAACCAGGTGTGTCTATTAGGCAATAACACGGATAATACTTTTTCCCAATCTGCCTGATAACCTCAGGAACCCGGTTGGGGGGTAAAAGCGAAATTTGCTTTCTTTCCAAAGCGGCTGCGAACCCAACCAGAAACCAATACCGGTCTTCGCACAAATTGAGGACATAAGAGTAATCAGGAAGTGCTTGGGCTAACCATTTTACATGCGCAAGAAAGGTGGGGCAGGTAATACTAACCTGGTTCTGTCGTGCCAGGAGACTGTTGGATGTATAGCCATGTAGAAACGGAATACTACTCATTTATGGTCCACCTAGCGTAGGGCGATCTATTCAGCCTATTGCGGGCGGTAAGGAAAAAAGACCTTGTCGATTTTCAATGCTAACTGAGTCAAATTCTCACATTGTTGGATTGGAAGAGAAGTGGCAAAGTTATTTAAATAAACCTTCCTTATTTCAAACCAGAACCCCAAATTTTCACCAAATACCCAAACAAAAGGGATATTTCTTATGGGGTCCCATGCCTTAATTTGGCAATTTATTTGGATCTATTCTTTTGAATAGTTTCCGAAAGAGACCGCAGAGAGGAAAAGATTTGAACATTGTCTGGATCATCAGACCGAAGTTTATATCCATAGGTTTGATAAATTCCGAGGGCTAACTCCAAAGCATCAATGGAGTCCAAGCCAAGGCCATCACCAAACAAGGGTTCTGTCGGATCAATCTGGGAGGGATCAATTTTCAAATGGAGGGTCTTCACGATAAGCTGAGCTACTTCGAACTCAAATGGAGAGCTATTTGCCAACGATCTATCCTCCTAAAGATTAATTTTCCCCACTACCCATGATTAAAATTTTCAAGGCTCGACTACAAACCAGCCCCAAACGACCACACCTCTTATCCTTTGAAAAGAAAGCAATGTTTATAACAAAATCTCTTATGTTGGAAGTAGGGTTTTTCCATCAATAACAAAATATTCGCCTAAAAACCTTCACGGGTTTTAGGCTTGACCGCTTGGTAATTCCTTATTACCCCTCCACCGATTTCGGTCATGGTAGCTGAATCCAAACCAACAGATTGCATTGCCTCTATAATTTGGTCTGATGGAACACAACTTTCAATAGTTTCCCAGAAATAACGCATAAGTTTATGCGCATGCGTATTTCTTGTCCCTACCCAAGTGATGAATGGTACCACCCTTTTCAAATAAAACTTCGTAATGGCAAACTGCGCCCTGGAGTGAGGGCTAGCAATCTCCAGGATTAACAACACTCCCCCTGGTTTTAACACACGGTAATGCTCCCTAAACACAACCCGTAAATCTGACATATGACGAAGGGCGTAACCCATACTGACAAAATCAAAGGTCCCATCATGGAAGGGCAAATATTCGGATAACCCCTGGATCCATCGCGCATTCGTGTTTCTTGCTGCTTCCCGCAACATTCCTATGCTTGGATCTAACCCCAAAACCAGTCCAGGTTCTCCCACAATTTTCAAAACATGACACGTGAGAGTGCCAGGGCCACAGGCTATATCCAACACCTTCATTCCTCGAGAAAGGCCAGCCCTTTGCAGAGCATTCAGGCGATACCGCTTCCCTGATCCAAATGAAAGGACTTGGCTAATCCAATTATAATCAGGTGCCGTACGATCGAAAAGCTTGCGAATGAATGCGCTCCGTTCAGAGTTAGAACGGTAATATTCAGATAGAAGTGTATGTGGGGGGATAGGAGAGGGTAATGGGTCTTGCGTCGAAGCCATACTATTCCTCCAATCCTCAAAATTTAATTTAATAATTCGGGAATAAAAAGAGAATAAATCAGAGAATTATTCATAACTGATCTTTCAAGAACCGCAAGAAAATGATCCCTTCCCACAAGGATACTTGCCACTAACTCAGCTCACGGTGCATCAGGCTTTTCAGGAATCACATTTTTCTTGAAAATTCCCTACATTATTTCTCTAACCATAAAAGATGGAGTTCTTCCGTCAATAGAACTAGACGTCGTTTGTTCAGAACCTACAATAGAATCGGTTTCCACATCTCCAAAATTCAAAGTTACACTTTTCATAAACGTAACAAGGTCCCACCTCTAGTGATCTACATAAGTCACAACTATGGCAAGATTCTTAGGAATTGTAGTTATCGGTCCCGTGGTTGCCTTA
>CAZKRH010000167.1:0-3519 GCA_964555115.1 uncultured Nitrospiraceae bacterium
TGGCCGGTTGGTGTATGAACCGGCCAATCTAATGGTGGATTCAAAAATTGCAGGATTAGGCAGTTTCGTGAAAGGGAGACCATGGGTTGTGGGAGTTCGGTATAAAGAGCTTCCGAAAAAAACGGCGGGTAATCAAGACAAATAGGTTATGGTAAAAAAAGTAGGAATGAAAAAGGCCCTGATGAGGAAACATTAGGGCCTTTCTTATCTGAGGTGGGGTGTAGAGAACCAAGTCCTTAGAAGGAAACATCCCATTGGAGTCGAAACCGCTGTTCCGTGAGATCTGGTCCTGTCGGTTGAGCGAGTCCTAAGTGAGACACGTCCATCGTAATTTTGTTGCGATGTCCAGCAAAGAACCAATTCACAACTGTGGTAAATTCTTCCAGCCGGTCATTTTTGGCCCCCACATTGGGATCCACAAAAGCATACCGGAACGCCACTTCCAAAGGTTGAGGAATGGCAGGGATCAGGTAGTGTGGGAAGTACCCAATCTGAGCATAACTCCCCATTAAATTCGTTTTTGATTGGGCAACCGCAGCAATGGCTGGAGTGAATGAAGTGGCAGGAAGCATGGTGGTCCCAGTCACGGCAGGCCTTCCAGCATCTTTGATTTGTTTCCAATGGTATTCGTGTTGAATGGATAGGCCTCGCCATTTGAAAGCAAATTCTTCCACTATGCCGTCCACGCGGAATTGTCCATCCACGGCGTTACTGTCGGGTGTGTAATTGAATCCAAGAGAGTTTGAGAAATTGCTTATGGTTCCACATCCACTAGACGACCAAAGGGTACATTTTCCAATTGTCGTGTATCCGCCTACGGCAATGCTCCCGGTTGGATATTCATGATATCTCAAGTCGCTTTGTGTCCATTTTAGATCTCGACCAAAGAAATTCCATTGAAAGCGAGCCATGTACATCATATTATCATCATCATTGGCTTCACCCCGGCCTGATCCTGTGTACACTCCTACCCAATACCAAGAATCCATGGCAGTGCCTGGTGCCAGATGGCCATAGATCATGGCTCCTACTTGACGATCAAGCGTAAAAAAATTATTGACAATGGAACGTTCTACAAATTGTTGATTGCCGGAGGAGTCCACCCGTTCCCGGTTATAATTAATCTTCCACTGCCCCACGCGAAGTTGAAGCCATTGATATTTGGAAAGGGAGATTCGCCAATCAAGTAATCGCGTTCTGTCACTAGTTGAACCATCGCCGGAAGACTTGGTAGGTTGAAAATCGACTTCGATATAATATTTGATCCACGTCTTATACCCATGTCCTCCCACTTTCAACCGAACCCGGCGAAGTTCAAAGGTCGCCTCATCATTATTAGTAAAATCATTTGATGCCGAAAATAATTGGATGTTGCCGGCGGAATCGGGGTTGCCTCGTTCCGGGTAAGAAAAACGACCTTGGAATCTAAATTGAATGGCCATTTCAAAGAGACCATCCGCTCGTTCCAGGGTGAAACCTTTTTTGCTCCATCCGACCTTTACCCCACTATCCGATTGCGCTTCCTTCCCATCGGAGGGATCAGCCGCTTGTTTTTCACGGTCTGCCGCAATCCGAATCCAGTCTTCTTTTGAGATGACACCTTTTTCACGGAGGACTTCTGTGAGCACGTCACCGGCGTAGACGGGGACATGATTCATTGAAACAGCAAGCAAGGTGAGAACCCCTAAACCTTTTCTCACCCATGTTTGAATCTGCATAGGCAACTTTCTCCTCATCATAGTGGATATCATATTTAGCAAATAAATTCTAAAAAAAATAGTCGAGATCCATGGTTCTTAGATTAAACCTAGAAACAGCAGTTGGATCCCAAAAGTCCGCGCAAGCTCTTGACGCACCTGATAAAATCAAAAAAGGTCTCATCACCACCGAGGTGACCACGACCTTTTTGATTGCACCATGCACCCCAATAGCTTACACGGTTGTTTTGCGCCCAACTGCCGTTTCTAGGTTAAATTGAGTTCGTGACAAAACCTTACGGACCAATCAAACGATGGTTAAACGCAAGTGGGAATTGAAGGGAAATGGAGGAACGTGACGGAGAGGTCAACCTCGAGCACCCTGAATAAAGGCAGCCGTAACAGGATGTTGAGGATCTTCAAAAAATTGAGAAGTGGACCCCTGTTCAATCAGTTGGCCAGAACCCAACTGGGCCCAAAACATGCCCACATAATAAATGATGCGTCGAGCTTGGGCAAGATTGTGAGTCACCATCAGAAGGGTCAACTGACCACGGAGGCTGTAGATAAGATCTTCCACCAATCCACTAGAAATGGGATCATGGGCACCAGAAGGCTCAACGAGGAGGAAGACCTCGGGAAAAAGGGCGAGAACCCGGGCAATACACAGGCATTGTGGCTGCCCTCCTGAGAGAAGGTGAGTCGGCGAATCTAAATGGGTTTTCCAAAAAATGGCAATGGGAGAATGCCAACGAGTGGTTGCCCAGGCGGACGCGGTCCTTGGGTGTCGGCAAAAGGGCCAACACCGGGGGAATTGGGAAACTAGACGACAATACGACAGATGAGTCAGAATAGTGAACAAGACGAATTCGTGGAAAAATTATTTTGGTGTCGAGGGGAGGAGAGGGGATGGCTACTGTTGGACAACTCATGACACGGGAAGTGAGTTCAATCGCTGAAGGGTCCAGTATTCAAGAGGCTGCCCAATTTATGCAGGCCAATCGAATTGGATCCCTTCTTGTGGAAAAAAATGCTCAATACATTGGCATTATTACAGAAACCGATGTGGTGCGGGCGGTAGCAGAAGGTCCAGATGTCACAGAAATTACGGTACAGGGAGTCATGTCGTCTCCCATTTTGTCCGTGGATCGAAACCTTTCTCCTCAATATGCCAGAGATCTGATGGCGGATCGACGCATTCGACATTTAGCGGTGACCGAAGAGGAGAAGATTGTCGGGATCATTTCGGTGAGAGATTTATTAGCGTATTTTAAGACCGTGTCAAAAGAACTTGAATAGTCACAGCCTGCTACTCAGCGTGGAGCCCAGAAGACTATCGAGGGCATCCCGTATTTTTTCCTCACGATAGTGTCAAACCATGAGAGGAAATGAACATCATCCATGAAACAGATTAGTTGGCAAGGGTTTGATCCGACCGTGCTGAAGGCATGTCGAGTAGTGCAGACACTCGTAAGCGAGAATGGCGGGAAAGCACATCTCGTAGGAGGATGTGTTCGGGATCTCCTATTGGGAAGGACTCCTAAAGATATTGACATTGAAGTGTTTGGAATAGGTCCCTCCGAATTAAAAGGGCTTTTAGCAGGGGAGTTTGCCTTAGATGTGGTGGGTGAGGCTTTTGGCGTCATCAAACTTCATGAATTGCCGATAGATGTGTCTCTGCCTCGCCGAGAATCCAAGCGGGGCCTAGGTCACAGAGGGTTTGAAATTTTTTCTGATCCTTCCTTGTCACCACAAGATGCGGCCTCTCGGCGTGATTTCACCGTGAATGCCATGGCGCTCGATATGGAGTCGGGAGCACTCC
>CAZKRH010000168.1:0-1578 GCA_964555115.1 uncultured Nitrospiraceae bacterium
ACCAACCTCTTCTCCAGCGAGCCTTTCAGGAAATTACTCGCCCAAATTTACCCACTCACTTGGGAGAAGACCCTAAATTATAAATACAATAATAATCCATCTGCAGGGACAGACTCCTCAGATGTCAAGGGTCTGGTCGCCATCGGCTACGCTTACGAAAAGTGAAGACTGTATACCTTCCAAATTAGCCTAACAATTTCCGTAGACTCAAGGTCGGCATTTTCAAACCTGTGGGTCTCGAATTCCTCATTCGGGCGTCAAATGGGCATTCCCTCCCCTTGCGGCTCACCGTCCCCCTGCCCTGTGAAATAGGGTTAATGTATTCGGTTTCATTTAGAGGTCTTCCCGTGAGCCTGATTGATGCCTTTCTTCAGGTCTTTAGCCCAATTCTCCATCACGGCTTGTGCATGGCCAAACCATTTCACACCAGCCACAAGGCTCAATCGGGCCCCCTTCTGATGGTCAATGAAAGCGGCAATGGTTTGACCGGTTACCGAATCAACCAATTCCCCTTCCATTCCCGCACCGCCTAATCCCGCGCCAGTCAATTTGGTTCCTGGGTGGATATTTAAAAATGGGTTGGTCTTCTCCACATCGGTGATGGCGACACGTACACGTACCACACCTTTCCCAGGGCTGCTCACGACTTGGTAGTCCTTTTCGAGTTCTTCCACAATTTTTTGATGGAAAAACGTCACCTGCTCATTCAAATCTTCTTGATCGATTTCTCGCTCTTTCCCCGTATCAGATAAACTGAGGACTACGGGGTCAACAATAAATTTGGAATAATCACCGGCATTTATATTGGGATTGATATAACGATGGCGCCCGTCGATGTCGGGATGGGGTTCTAACTCAGACACCCGTACGGCTTTCTTTATCCTTCCATGAAACGTCCGGACCTTCTTATTGTGACAACCAGTCGGGATTTACCCGAACGAGTTTTACTAATTCATCGAGTTGTCCCTGGAGCCCTTTGGCTAATTGAAACACATGGGAAGGAAACTTTGTGCCCGGGAATGGTACAGTTGGGTATTGTCAAGTTAAGTGAATTTGACCAAAATTTGGGCAATACAGGAATTCATAACTCATTGATTGTTCAGCATTCAGATTCCTGGCACGAGGTAGAAAATCAGCCCAATTCGACTTAAGTTGACAATACCCATCGAACGCCTGATTGTCACAGTTGGGGAAAGGAGCATTCTTCCTGATCATCTTCCAGAAGAGATTTGTACCAGTGACAAACATGTGAAAACCATCACGATTCCATTGGGCACCTCTTTGGAAGATATTGAGCGAGAAGTCATTCGTCGAACCCTTGCTGAAGTGACGCATCATCGGGAGCAGGCCGCCAAATTACTTGGCATGAGTGTTCGGTCATTGCAATATAAAATCAAAGAGTATGGCATTGAGGTTTAATTTGACACTTCCTAGGGCCGAAACTCGAACTATGAACAGAGTCACTTAGGTAAATCCTAATCATTATCTAGGAATGGGGAGAACTACCATGCTTTCTCAAATTATGCAGACAACGCTGAAGACGATTCCCGAAGGGTCGTCAATAGTCGAAGCCGCTGA
>CAZKRH010000169.1:0-9692 GCA_964555115.1 uncultured Nitrospiraceae bacterium
TGGAGTTATTCCCTTGACAGGTCCTAATGACCCGACAGGCATAAAGGCCGGAGTCTCTATCGCCCCATGGGGAGTCGTGACCTGACCCACCCGTGCGCCCGATTGAGAATCGGTGTGAGAAATGGTGTAAGTAATCATAGGATCAAAAGATTGTTCACAATATTAGGAAAGCATGAAAGCTATGTGTCCGTGAGAATTTACATACGATCGGGTGCCGACACCCCCAAGAATCCTAACCCATTTCGCAACACCGTCTGCACTTGTCGCAAGAGCACCAATCGGGCAAGGGTCACCGCTTGCGAGGGTGAACCTGGTGTGTCCGGTGACTCCTCCTGACCACTCGCACTTGCTTCACGTGCTTCAGATCCTCCCTTTCGTGGAGGCAATACCCGATGTTTAAAATAAAACGCATGCAGATGCCCGGCCAACTCCTGAAGATAAAAGGTCAAACGATGTGGTTCAAAAGCCCGTGCGCAAGCTGCAACCAATCCGGGGAAAATGGAAAGATGCTTGATTAACCGAAACTCTTCCGGCTCGACAATCACGGCGAAGTCTACTTCGGATACGGAGTGGACCACATATCCTCGTTCGGCTGCCACCCGAAAAAGACTGGAAAGTCTGGCATGGGCATATTGCACATAATACACAGGATTGTCGGAAGATTGTTTTTTGGCCAGTTCGAGGTCGAATTCGAGATGGGAATCGGACCGTCGCATGAGAAAAAAAAAGCGAGCCGCATCGGCGCCGACTTCATCAATCACCTCTCGCAAGGAGACAAACTCCCCAGCACGTTTGGACATCTCCACTTTCTTGCCATCCCGCAACAAGCTCACCATTTGCACCAAGACCACTTGAAGGACATCAGAGGAAAACCCAAACGCTTGGACCGCGCCTTTCATGCGAGGAATATATCCATGATGGTCAGCACCCCAGATATTGATGAGCTGATCAAACCCGCGAGTCAATTTGTGATGATGATAGGCAATATCCGAGGCCAAATAGGTAAAGGCTCCATCTTGTTTCACCACCACACGATCTTTTTCATCCTGAAATTTGGAAGACCGAAACCACACGGCCTCATCCTCCTCAAAAACCAAGTCCTGTGATTTCAAGGTCTCGAGTGAATCCTTGACCTTGCCATCTGCAAAGAGACTGGCCTCGCTAAACCAGGAATCAAATTCAACACCGAATAATCGTAAATCCTGCTTCATGACGCCTAACAACTCTTGACAGGCCAATTGGCCACATTGGTCTTGGGCTTCCTCTAGAGGAAGATCAAGAAACGCTTTTCCCTCGCGATCAGCAATTTGCTGAGCCACCGAACGAATATACATCCCATGATAGCCATCCTCAGGAAAGACAACCGTAACGCCTAAACATTCCTGATACCTGGCAAACACCGACGCCCCTAATAACTTCATCTGCCGACCAGCATCATTCACATAAAATTCCCGTTCCACCACAAAACCGGCAGCCTCAAGAACGCGGGCAAGCGCATCACCAAGCGCTGCACCCCGGCCATGCCCCATGTGAAGAGGGCCGGTGGGATTGGCACTCACATATTCCAACAGAATCCGTCGCCCTGCTCCTACTTGACTCTTTCCATAGTCCGGCCCTTTTTCTTCGATCTCTTGCAGCAAGGCGAACCAGAGAGACCGGGCAATCGTGAAATTGAGAAAACCCGGTGGCGCGACCGAGGTATGTTCCACCACGGTAGAATGTTTATTGAGATACCCTGCGAGCAGTTCTGCAATTTCTTTGGGAGGACGTGCTTCCTTTTTGGCAATCATCATGGCAATGCTGGAAGACAGGTCACCCCATTCTTCACGCTTAGGTAAATCTACACTGAGTTGAGGAAAGGGAGCAGAAGTTAAATCACCCTGCTCTCGTGCATGTTCCAGGGCCCCAGCCAAAGCAGCCGTAACTTTCTCATGCACAATACTGGCTGACATCCAAAATCCTCAGATTGGGGTTCAATTCAGGGGGTTTTTAAGGGTGGGATGCGAATCTAGCACAGCCCATTCTGACATGGCAAGCCAAGAAAAGCCAGCAAACATGCGTTCTCGATCCCTCTTCTTATGGGGAATAATTTGCCTCTAACAACTCTTCAATCGTAGCGAGCACGGTAGGAACCGGAAATTCCAAACAGGGTTTTGAGGCACACGATTGCACCTCAGACCAAGTTTGGCAGTGACAAGGGGGACCGTGAAGAACACGAACCCCTGGTGCCCGTGGCGCCCATTGGTCAGGATCCGTCGGACCAAAAAAGGCAAGGGTGGGGAGCCCCAGCACAGCAGCTAAATGGGTGATACCTGAGTCGTTTCCCAAATAACACGAAGCCTGTTTCATGAGTTGAGTGAGGGCGACAAGGTTCAATCCCGAAACAAGAGAACACCAGTCCTCCGACACAGCTATTTTCAGTTGCTTCGCCATGTCTTCTTCCGCGTACCCTGCCACGATCACGACATGTTTCTGAAAACGGTTTCGGATTTCATGAATCACCTTCCCTAAAAGAGAAATTGAAACACATTTATGAGGGCTCCCGCTTCCGGGATGCACGAGAATAAAAGACTCATGTTCAAGTAATAGTTGTATTTCATGGTTTTGGCTCACAAAGGTCGTAGAAAGAGACAGCGGAATTCTTTTGGATGGGCCTCCTTGAGCAAATGGTGAAATAGTCTCTAAAAATCGATCCTCCACATGGGTAGAGGCAAGAGATTCGTCATGAGGGGATTGAATAATGACTTCATCAATACCCCGTTGCTGAAAAAATTGTGTGAGTTCATGTTTCCCATGATTGATCCACACCATGACGTGGGTGCAACGCTCAAACTCTTTAAGCATGGGTAGAGAAGGAGAATCTGAATTCGACAACATCTCCCCCAGAGCATTGTTCCCAATGTCCCAAAAACCAGAAATCTCGCCACAAGCCATCAAAAGCTGTCCAACATCTGGTCGGGTCAGCAAACAAAAATCATGATGGGGATAGTTATAACGAAGCGTGCGAATAGCTTGGAGAGATAAGAAGACGTCACCCACCGAACCAGGATGACAAAGAAAAAAAAGAGGTGTTGAGGCAGAGGAACGAATAAATTTAACTTTCTGAGGAGGCCATGATGTGTTGGGCACGTTCAAGATCGCCAGGCGTATTCACATTTAAAAACGAAATGTTCCCCGGATCATAGGGTTGAAAATCCTGAGCCGGCACAACATGCACTGACAAATGTTCATGATCAAATAAATTTTGTATTTTATACGTTCCGGACCGTAGCATGGTTTCTAAATACCCAGCACATGCCTTTGAATAAAAACTATGCATGGGTTGAAAATCATCTCCCAATTTCACCGTCACAATATCGGCAAGAGGTGAAATTGAACTCATATGAGAAATAAGCTCGCTCTGAAGTAGAGGCATATCACACGCCACAGCAAAAATCCGAGGATGCATGGAATAAAAGAGGCCGGTATAGAGACCTCCAGCCGCCGCACACCCTGGAATGACGTCATACACAACCTTTCCTTTTCCTGTATGTAAATCTGGAGCCTCCTCAGCCAACACAATAAGCACTTCGGAAAATAACGCCTCTAGCACTCCACGCACACGATCAAAGAGAGTCACCCCCCCAAGAGTCAAAAATCGCTTATCTTGTCCCATTCTGCGGCTTTGACCACCAGCAAGAAGAACCCCTGTGACCTCTTCAATCATTATAAGAAACCTAATTTACACAAAAAAAAGGGGGCAGGTTTACCCTACCCCCTTTCCCTTGCCTGTCAGAGCATTGGGAAAATTACCACTTACTCTTAACCCTTGGCTTGTTCCTTCCGGCGGTTGGCACGACGAGTCAAAATCCAACCTTCAATGCCAACAAACCCTATGGCAACTATGACCGGATAAATATACGCTTCATCTGGCACGCGTGGCTCCATCACGAGGTAGTAAAAGGCGGAAACGGCCATCTTCCGCCCCGCATCCCCGTTGTGCCCATCCCATGCAAAGAAAACCATCGGAATGTATTTGCCCAATTCCAAATACGTGTCTTCTTCATAATCACCCTTGATCGGACGGGTGATCAACACGGTCCAGCGTCCATTCTTCCATTCCGCCTTGGTCACTTCAATCAGTTCGGCAAAATCTTCCCGTTCACCAAACTCTTGATCCCAACCCGTACCCTCGTAGGCCCGGAGGTTCCCATCGGCTGACCACTTGGTGATATCCATAGAAAACTTGTCATCTCCCCACAGATACCTGGGTTTCCGTGGAAATGGAAGTTCTTGCCATTTTATGGGGAATTCAAAGGCGATCGCGTCGTTGAACACGTTATATCGGCCCTCTTTTTGCCGCCACGCAATCGATTCCGGATGATCCATATCGTCTTCAAATAAGGACCCGCCTGGCGGGTTTTCAACCACACCATAATCTCCTAGGTCTACTTCCGTGTGGTACCAGTCCGCCTCGCCATCAAGCACACTCTTCGTCCGGTCATCCCATTGGAAGAGAAATTGGATGTGCGTCTCGTTATACAAGGATTGTACCCACACATCATCAATCCGATTAACAAAGTTTCTAGGCTTATGCGTGATTTGACCACCCATGGCCACCCACACACGGGGGGCTATGGCCCATCGAGGATCCAGTTCATCTTTCGGTAAATCGCCCCCTTCAATCAATTTCGACGGAATCACAAATTTACCCCTTGGCTTATCCGTTAACGGGTCGATGGGTAACGCCATCCCCTCATTCAGTTGTTTGGCAATGTCGTCATCTACCTCGCCGCCATTCAGATTAGTCTCTCCCACCCGCTCACAAAGCGATTGCACGTAGTTGGCGAGGTGCCACCGATCCTCTACGGAGGTCGTATCCGCAAAGGAGGGCATCGGCGTTCCATTAATCCCCGTCGAGAACGTCCGGAAAATATTGTTGACATTATAGGCATCTTGACGAGTCCCGCGGAAATTCCAACACTTGTGCCAGTCAGCAGGTTGGATTGCGAATCCCCAGTCATCTTTTAAGTTAAACGCATTACCATCACCCCGGCCTTCCAACCCATGGCATTCAATACACTTCTTCTCCACTACGAGTTCCGAACCCCGTTTGATGGATTCCGCGGACATTGGGACGGGTGGGAGTTTGTCAAAATTCAAAACGGTCAATGTTTCAAATTCGTCGTCTTGCCAATTTCGATCTTTAACAAGGTCCGTTGTCACAAAGGCAAGAACGTCTTTCCGTTGTTCCTCTGTTAAAATTCCTTCCCAGGAGGGCATGGCCGATCCCGGCAAACCATGGGTCACCGTTTGAAACAGGTCCACATCAATCAAGGGCAATTCTCCGCTGGCCGTATGCCTGATTTTAAACGTCCCGGAATTAAAATTCCTGGGCCGTGGCCACAGCCGGTCGGCGCCCGGGCCATCTCCGGCACCATCCACCCCGTGACACCACACACATTTGGTGTAGTACACCCGTTTGCCCGCTTCCACTTGTTCAGCAGGAAAGGGCGAGGGCAAACTGTTGGCTTCAAATCCTTCTGGGATATCGTCTTGTGCCCAAACTACCCCGCCACTCAGAATGAGAGCCAGACTGCCGGCGAGCAAGAAACCAAAAGTCCCTATCTTTGTTCTGTGCGTCATGCTATTCCTTTTCGTTTGCGTGATGGTCATCCCACGGTCCTCCTTAATCCCAGGTCCGGGGATAGTACCCCGTATGCCAATATTCAAACATCACGACTTTCCAGATTTCATCCGTGGTCAGGTGTTCCTTCCAGGGAGGCATGACCGATGCCCAGGGGAAACCTTCCGGCGGTAACCCAATACCCCCCTGCGCCACCCGCCAGAACACAAAAGTCTCTTGGAGCTGGGCAATGGTCCCAGCATCCGTGAAGTTAGCCGGAATCGGGTTAAAGGCATAGGCCCACAGGCCGCGCCCATTCAGGTTGTCCCCATGACAGAAATGACAGTTTTGGAAGAAAATCGTACCCCCATCTCGGATGTACTTCATGTAACCATCCGCATTGGGATCCCAGGGGTTGTATTTCGGATCATTGACATCCTTCATCAGGCGCCCCATATCCTGCACCACAGTCGCCTCATTGCTATACTCTTGGTCGTATTTGCCTTCAGGATTGACCCGAAAGGGATTCTGTGAGGTCTGAAGGACGAAGGTTCTCCCGTGTACTTTTGTCGTGGCGGGTGGCGCAGGATGCACCGTCCGCAACTCAATGGGCTCTTCAAAGCTTGGCAGAAATGAATTATAGACAAATCCACCCAAGCCTAGCGGAAGGAGAAATAAAAGACCCATCCGAATAGTTTTATTCATTCCAGAGGAGGCATCTAACACATTCAGAATCGGCCGACGGAAATCTTCCCAATCTGACTGTGATCCAGACACCCACATAAAGATCCCAAAGGCGGACACCGTCACATAAATGGCCCGCACACTGAACGGAATCGGTGGATAGATACGATACTTCAGATAGAGAATAATGAAAATCAAGACCCCTATTCCGGCCCAAAAGGTCGGGAGGCCTATTCCGGCCCGTTTTAACGACCAATTAATGGCCGCCATGATCAAGATACAACCAGCCAGCTCGCCGATCATCTGCATTGGCATGTAGCCTTCGACTAATTTTAACCACGTCATCTTCTACCACTCCTCGTTATTGGGTTTGAGGCGAAGAATAAATATTATTCAATTGCAGGAGGGGGTTGTCCCGCCTTTAATTGCGAAAGATAATTCACAATTTTATTCACTGCTCCCGCACTTAATTTTTGACCAAAATCTTTGGGCATTTGATTGTCAGGAAAATCTTTAACCACATACATACTTGGATCCAAGATAGATTCCACAATGTACTCACGAACCGACGAAGCATGGCCTTTATAGTTACCATCCTTCAATCTCTTGGGAGCATTGGTTCCTTCTTCTAAAACTGGCCCAACCTTCCCTTCGGCATCTGGAATACCCGGAATCGTATGACAGGCGATACAGGCGGCTTTCGTGAAAATCACATCTACCGGCTCTGAACCATCTGCGTAAAGACTCCCTCCCGGGCCTTCCTCTTCTTCACTGACCCCGGTAATACGATCTTTTTCTGGTATAAACTTTTCGTACGAGGCGACAATCGCATCATACCCTGGAGTCTCTACTCCCTCTCTCACGTACATCCATGTATCGACTGCAGCCAATTCACCCATCGATAAGGATATGGGTGGCTTATGAATCCTCGGCATGGGACTCACGGTATCATTTGATCCCTTTACACCAAACCCAGGTACCACATAGCAACTGGGACAAGCATGAGATTCTGCGATATATTCCTGTCCAGTTTCCGCTGTACCTGATCCCTCAAAGGCTTCTTTTTGTTCTGTATTTCTTGCTGCCGGATCACCCTTATGATAGGTCTTTTCATCCAGTCTCTTTATAGCTCTCGCTGGAACATCAAAAAGGTTTGGAGCCCGTTCGCTCAAGAAACCCTTCTGAAATCCGTGACACAAGGGACATTGACCTTTCCCAATAGCCCCTTGCACTTTACTTTGCCCTATCCCGCCAAAAATAATTTTTTCCCCTTCATCCCCCAATTGCAGATTGGACATACTTTGGAAGTCCAATTTTACCACTGGAGGCGGGAATCCTCCTTCCACTTGAGGGAGCCAATTGCCATAACCCGACAAGGCAGCAGCCACCAAAAACATAAAACCACCGATTTTCATGAGGGCGGCAATATTCGTGAAATACATACCCATCACAAACGCAAGGATGGTGACAATCACCAATGAATAGGGAAGAAGATTATCCGCCACTGCAAAACTATTCTTGTAATTGGAAATTGCCACTAACAACAGGAAGCAACACACAATCCCAATGAGGGATTTGTGCAAGAGCGTTTTTTTCCTCTGCGGATCAGACACACTGACCGCAAAATACAACATCAGCCCAACAAGACCAACCAAGATAGGCCAACCCAGTGAAATTCCCTCTCCAAATAATGCCAGCACCTTGTTCCCTCCTTTAAAAACCGCCCCCCCTTTTAAAACCAAAGAGGGGCGGCAAACCTAATCTCTTTCCATTACGTATTTCAACTTCAGTGAGCAGCTGGCTGAGGAGTTTGAGTCCCCGGAATTGGCTCAGCAGCTGGGATCGGAGCCTTTTTCGAACCCAAAGTTCCCATCCAGAAGACAAACATTATACTAATCCAGAAAAACAACACGTTAAATGAAATCACATTAGCGGCAAACCCAATAGTATGGGTATAAGCCCAGGGTGAATTGTCTCTCATAATTTCATTGACATGCCAAAAGAGTCTGACAGATGAACGGATATATCCCATTAATCCCATCATCCATGTAAAAGCCGTCGCAAGCATAATAAGAGCGTATTGAGATCTTGGTTCAATTTTCCCCCATCTAATTGGCCCCAATGCCCTTGCACCTTTTAACATGGCTAAATTCAGGGGTGTCATAAAGAACAGACATGACAATGTTCCAAAAACTTGGGGCACCGAAAGACCAATCCGAACGTTTGCGGGAATGAAATAGCCATAACATGCCAGCCAAATATTATTTAATTGGGCTATGACGAAAAAACATCCCATGAATATATTGCCAAATTTTGACCAACTTACCGTCGGGATCTTATTACCTCGCTGATACCATATAAAACTTAATATGGTGGTCATAATAATGGCATTAATTCCACCATTTTTGGCTGACATCACCCCAAAATTACCCAAGACAGGATGCTGCTGACCACCCATGGCTTTCAATTCCGCCGGCGACATCACAATGGTATGAGGGGTGATAAAGACTAACAGCCCTACGACTAGAATAAACACGAGGTATTTAATATACCGCTGGAACCGCTCACCTCCTGTCATTCTTCCCAAGGCTTGCCAGAGGTAATAATTCGTGGTGAGGAATAAAATTCCGATCATGGTTGCTTGGATAATAAACAACCAAGCCAACAGGCCTCCCATTAGCGTGATCCCCATTTGCTGACGATAGGCATATACTTCACGCATCAACCAATATCCGGCAAATGGAAGGGGAATCAGAAAAGCCACTCCCAAAGTCATGGCGATATAACCCATCCAATCATAATGAGCTCGCTCTTCGTCATTTCTGGCTGACAAGAAACGATAGGCGGCATAGGCAGCCACCACACCTCCCCCAAATGCCATGTTCCCCAAAATTCTATGAACATTCAAAGGATTCCATAAAGCGGAGTGGATCACATGCCAAATATTCCCAAGATACCGACCCTGTTCATCAACACCAGCAGGAGACATCATGAACGCGATCCAGGAATTCGCCAAAAACATCAACACGGTCCCAATCACATTTAAGACCACGGACATACTGACATGAATCCATTTCAGTAGTCCCTCTTTCATCTTGTCCCATCCATAATAATAGATGTAGAGCGTTCCGCTTTCCGCTACAAACATCAGGGCATAGATATGCATGACGGGTCGAAAGATACTGGACAAGTAACCAAAGAAGGCTGGATATAACGTCAGGAATGTAAAGATGAGGATTCCACCCAGTATGGCAGTAAATGAATAGGCGGTTAAGCTGATTTTAATAAAGTCATAGGCCAATTGATCATACTTTTTAGCCATGGCTTTGTCTTTTGAGAGCATCCCAGCAAATTCAATGCACATACAGAAGATAGGCACTGCCAACACGAAACTTCCATAATA
>CAZKRH010000170.1:0-6241 GCA_964555115.1 uncultured Nitrospiraceae bacterium
TTCCCCGAAGTGAAAGTCTCAAAGACACACTTGCGCGGCTTCTACCCTTCTGGCACGGTACTATCGTTCCTGAACTTCAACAACAAAAACGGATACTGATTGTTGGCCGTGGGCTCGTTTTTCTCCAAAACGGCCTTCCAAGAGTGAGACATCGGGCAGTGAAGTGAGAAGTTGCTGATAACCGTCTGGTGTTATGAGTTCTTGCGGGTTAATCCAAGGATAGGGTTTTTGGGCTTGAAAGATAGCAGGATCTATTACGTTCAGTCGGTCAAAGTTTAAATAGGCCATTGGAGTTTCATTTTCAAAGAGTGGGAATTTTTCCTCTGTCACTATTGTACAAAAAAGACTGACATCCGGTCAGCTTCATTCGAAAAGGCTTACATCCAACGTTGATACCAGGCCTGAAGCATCAGAACACTCCATAACTGTTTCTTAAAATCGTAGGTACCGGAAAGATGTTGCGCCCATTTCTTTCTAATGGGTACGGGGTTCAGTAATCCAGCTTCTTTTAAGGCCCGCTCGGAAAGTAATTCTTCAGACCAGTCACGGAGGGGACCACGAATCCAGCCATCAAGTGGTATTCCAAAACCCATTTTAGGACGCTCAATCAGTTTTTTTGGTACATATTTATATAAAATTTGGCGAAGAATCCACTTCCGCTCACCATGGCGGATCTTCATGTGCCGGGGTAGGGACCATACAAATTCAACCACTCGATGATCAAGGATGGGAACGCGGACTTCCAAGCTAACGGCCATGCTGGCCCGATCAAACCTGGTCAAGACTTGGTCTGGAATGTTCGTGACTATATCAGTGAACTGCAAACGTGTCACCAAGTCGGGCAAGTCCTTCGCGAGGGTATCGTCCCAGAATGCCCCCTTTGGTTCAAGAACGGCACCAGGAACAATTGTCATGGGGTTCCCCCAACGACTTAACAGGTGTCGATTGAGCGCATCACCATTCTCCCAAGTAAAGGATTCGCCAAGTCTTCGAAGTTTTTTTGAGATATTGGAAATCTTCCGAGGTCCCAGCGCTAATAACTCATCAAAAAGGTGTGGGAAAATCCCAAGGATTTTAGATAGAGCCGGCCTTACCGCTTCAGGCATCTCTGCCACTCGACGCCATTTCTTTTCAACCTTGAAGTATCGGTTATAACCTGCGAACAGTTCGTCCCCCCCATCCCCTGAGAGTGCGACGGTCACCTCTTGTCTGGTTAGTTGTGATAGGAGAAACGTGGGGATCTGCGCTGTATCCGAAAATGGTTCATCGTACCATTCAGGAAGTCGGGGTAAAATTTCGTGAATATGTCGGGGTTCGACAATCAACTCCCTGTGATGCGTCCCGAGATGTTCTGCGATTTTTCGAGCATATTCGGATTCGTCAAAATCTCTTTCGGAGTAGCCGATGGTAAAGGTCTTCAGGGGACTGGTGCCATGTTTTTGCATGAGAGCGACTACCGCTGAGGAATCAACTCCACCGGAAAGGAAAGCACCCAGTGGAACGTCGGCAATCATTCGGCAGCGCACCGCGTCTTCCAGTATTTCTTCAAGGCCTTCGATTCCTTCTGTGTCACTAAGGTTTCGAGAGGCCATTACACCTTGGCGTGCAATTTCTCGAATGTCCCAATATCGCTCTATCTGCGGTGGTTGACCGATTCGGAAAGTGAGTATACAGGCTGGTTCCAATTTGAAAACATTCTTATAGATGCTTTGTGGGGAAATGATGTAACTGAAGCGCATGAAGGTTGCGACTGCATTATGATCAATCTGTGCTATAAATCCTGGATGGGCTCGTAAGGCTTTTAACTCAGATCCAAATAGAAACAATTGCCCAAATTGTGCCCAGTAGAGCGGCTTGATTCCCAAGCGGTCACGAACTAATTTCAACGTGTGCTCCTGTCGATCCCACAGGCTAAAGGCGAACATTCCGATGCATCGTTTTGCCGTTTGTTCGACCCCCCAAGTTGCGCAGGCCTCTAGGAGAACTTCTGAATCACTAGTTCCGCGAAAGGACTGGTTGCGACTTTCTAATTCGTTCCGTAATTCCTGTGAGTTGTAGATTTCGCCGTTATAAGTCAGGACATATCTTCGGTCACATGAAACCATGGGCTGGTGACCTGCAGAAGTAAGGTCAATGACAGCCAGGCGGCGATGAGCGAGGCCGATTTTGTTTGCCTGGTCAATCCACACCCCGCCATCATCGGGTCCACGGGCGAGCATGGTTTCAGCCATGCCAGTGGCGACTCCCTTGAAGTCATACCGCAAGCTATATTGAGAGTGGTCCAAAAACCCAGCGATGCCACACATAAAAATCTAGCTAGTCGAAATTACCTTATTGATAATCTGTGAAAATTGTCTTCATAGTTAGTGTAAATGACCGGAGTTCAGGGAGATAAGCCTTCGAAGTTCGAGGCTTTAACGCACCAACAGCATTTTTGCAACTGCCTTTCCTATCACTCGATTGGCACGGGCTGAATAGTGACTGCTTTCAGGTTCAAAAAGCGCTTCCAAAGAGCTTACTTCTATTTCATGGACGAGGCCAGGCGCAGGATCGATGAGGTCGTAGTTAGCCATTATGTCATCAAGAAGACCTTGATAACTCAATGACTTTCCTTTCATCAATTTTTTGATGGGGGTTTTGGTGGGGAGATGCACCATGACAAAGTGAGCGCCCTCTTGTGTTACTTCACGCTCGAATTCCTGAATAAGGCGCCAGGCCAATTTTCTTGATGTGGAGTTGGGAGCGAAAAAGTCGTAGTCTTTCCGCCTAGTCGAGAATTTCGTCGTGAGGCCAGTTATAACAAACGCTGCTAATCGGCTTGCATATAAGGGACGATCTGTATAGTCGCCTGCCTGGAAAAAAAACTCGTGTTCCTTTAATTCCCAGGAATTAAAATTCTTGAGGGTGTTGATGAGATTTTCTGGTCGAAGGGTTGGCACGTTAACAAGTCGCAGGTGGTCACCTTCAAGGACGAAGCGCGGTTTTGAAAAGATGATACCGGATTCGGGACTATATAGAAATCTTAAGATATTCATGTTCCGCTTCACATTGGATTTCTGAAATCCAAAAATGACAATATCCGCCTTCAAGGGATTCCCATGCTTTTTCCAGCGAAGGAATGCTTGGTCCATGCCATAACCGGGACCTCCAAGGTTGAGCACCTCAACTTTATGGCCCATTTGGTTGAGCTGTGCCTCTAGAATTGCACCCCACGAGTCTTCATATGGAACATTGTCACCATGGGTAAACGAGTCACCAAAAATTGCTATCCTCAAAGTACCCGGTAATGGTTGCGAGGCAGTCTCTTTTCGAAGAGAGGATGTCCGGATGCCAGAGGCATTAGAAATATATAATCCTCCAGCAAATTCACCATTGGGTCCAACTGTCCAACCAAGATCCTGATCATACAAAAAATAGGTCTGTTCACTTTTGACGTATTTTTCGAGTTTGGTTTTCAGAGTATTCAGTGGTAAGTGAAAAGGCTTTACACGAAATGATCCTACATAGATGTTTCCATCCCTGTCTTGGAAAGAAAACAGGCGCAGCCCCACTTCTCCCAGAATCAGGGTAAAAAGTACAGATGCAGCAATTAAAGACAGACGAAACAATGTCTCATTCCTAAACATAAGCAGCGATATGTCTCATTCATGGAACTGAGGGAATAAGTTTTTCTTGGCACCTGAGGACAATCAAGAGACGTGTCTTTAGGTGGGGCATGCAAATGGAAGTAGGTTCAACTTGGCAGAAATCAACTTGTGACTTTAGAAAGATCCTGGAATCTTTTTCATTTTCCAAAGTTTTAGGACATAGAATTGGTAGATGGGACTGACCAAAATTTACGTCGCCACTCATTTTTTGTTTTCGGAAAACCGGGTAACCCAATTTCCTAGTTTTCCCTGTACCCATTCCGTAAGTTTCGATGGTGATTGAAGATGTAGACGGTTATATGGTCTCATTTGATCATCAAGTTCATAGACGATGGGGTCCGCGGTACGGATTGTTATTTTTGGTATGTCCTTGTCGGTAATGTCGTCCACATGTTTCAGTAAACTCCGAAGGCTATTATTATGTGCCACAATCAGTATCCGTTTTTGTTGTTGAAGTTCAGGAACGATAGTACCGTGCCAGAAGGGTAGAAGCCGCGCAAGTGTGTCTTTGAGACTTTCACTTCGGGGAAGTTCGTCAGGTGAAAGTTTGGAATAAAGGGGGTCATGGCCGGGGAACCGAGTATCTGTGACATCCAATGGTGGTGGAGGAATATCAAAATGTCTCTGCCAAATGAGGAGCTGCTTGGCCCCGTATTTTCTTGTCGCTTCCCACCAATCCAAGCCTTGTAATGCTCCATAATG
Source organism: uncultured Nitrospiraceae bacterium (assembly GCA_964555115.1). Taxonomy (GTDB): domain Bacteria; phylum Nitrospirota; class Nitrospiria; order Nitrospirales; family UBA8639; genus CAZKRH01. The sequence continues at coordinate 4,350 of CAZKRH010000170.1, forward strand.
GCGTTCATTGAGGCGCCAACTTTTCTGTATAGGAATACCTGATTGGTTCATTATATCGAGGACGATTCGAAGGGTTTCAGTGGCGCGGTTAAGGCAAGAGGTAAAGCAAAGATCAAATTTTAGTCCGTGATCCTTGAGCATTTGGCCGGCACGTTCGGCTTCTGAAATCCCGTGTTTACTCAATGCGATATCTGTCCATCCAGTAAACCGCTTTTCCTTATTCCAAATGCTTTTGCCGTGTCGAAGAAGTGTAAGAGTTGGCATTTGTTGAGATTCAATACGTGAATGAGAAATTTTTGTACCAGGAATCTTAAAAGAAGGGTGTCATCAAACCAAACGAAAATTCATCAAGATGAACGCTGTCATTCACAAACCCTTCTAACCATTACAATTTTTGGCAGGCTACCATGATTATTTTCTACTCACAACAAAAACGGCATACACTTTTCCATCTTTTAGCACGGTCGATTGTAGTATTGTCCAACATATTTGTGCCTGAGACCCCTTTTCTGACCCGTTTGCCGAAATTGGCCCTGCTATCATCTCTCTGGGAATTCGGTCTACCCATTATCTGTTGAAGATTTTAGGGGTAACCATCCTGGTTTTATGTACTTTTGGCAATCTCATAAAATATCAGTTTCTCTTTAAGGTCGGGTCCTGTGCCAGGTATTTCTCATCGTTCAGTGAAACACAATGGCTCGATGCCAGAATTTTTTAGTATAAGCTCCACACTCCTTTCATTGACAAAGAGAAGACGTTCAGGAAAGATGCTTGAAAGATTGAACCTGGACCAATCGGCTTTTTTTGCTAGCACCCCGCAACTGAGGATGTGTCAATATGAGTGAAATCTCATTAATTTTCATGCACTTATCCTGTTGCGGCGATTCTCTGAAAATCTTCAATGAATAGCCAGGTAAGATGAACCCTTCCACTGATATACCGGAAATGGAAAAGCAACCTATTCGGCAGAATTGGCTGCATAAGCTCTTACATAAACATTTGAGGATTCCTCGCCCAATGATCCAACCGTTTCTTATGGCGGTGAAGATTGCCGGGAGTCCTGGACAATACCGGTTGCGAAAACGTTATGCGAAAGAAAGTTTGGCATCCACTAAGAAGCGGCTGATTATTCCCAACAAGGACGGCTATCGATTTTTTGAGGGTGACGATATTCCGGGAATTGATGCGCTTGTCCGGTACTGCACGAGGGTTTATGAAGAATCCCGAACGTTATTCTCACCGGAATATCTTCAAAAGCATCCCACGAAACGCTTTCTTCTTCCCATTCTCGAAGGAGCTGAGTTCTGTCGTCATCCCCAACTCATTCAATTCATGGTTTCGCGGCCCATTTTGGATTCTGTGACCGGCTATTTGGGAACTATTCCGCGATTAGTCGGAGCGAGGTTATGTTGGTCGCCTCCAAATGAAACTGCTCGTTCAAGCCAACTGTTTCACTTTGATTACGAGGATCTCACGCAGCTAAAGGTGTTTGTTAACATCTTTGAAACGAAGGAAGACCAGGGGCCCCTTACGTTTATCCCTGCGGATGTTTCTGAGCACGTCCAGAAATCCATCCGGCGTGTTAGTCGTGTGAGTGACGAGCGAATTTACAAGGCCGGTGCGCGAAATAAGGAGGTCAAGCTTATTGGCCCAGCTGGGTCAGGAGCCTTCTTGGACACATCTCGCTGTCTTCACTATGGGAGTCGGTTTAATCGAAGAGATCGTTTAGTCTTAATTATCCAATTTCTTAATATTCATACAGCCTATCAGTCTACTGCACCTTTTCAAGTACCTCCTAATCTCCCCGGTCTTCACCTGGATCCAGTTCAGAAACTGGCTTTAGGGATCAAGTGATTCTATGAGATTCCACGTGAGCACCACTTTCCCTGAAG
>CAZKRH010000171.1:0-2227 GCA_964555115.1 uncultured Nitrospiraceae bacterium
AAACTAAAATAGATTTAATTAAAGAAATTGAAACTTTGCGTCAGAGAGTGGCTAACCTGGAGATTCAGGAGCCTATTCATCCCCCTCGGGGAGATGAGGGCCAGGATTGGCTACAGCAAACCATCGACCATGCCAACGATGCCATGTTTTATTTGGACCTAGAGGCAAAAATTCTGTGGGCTAATCGCAAAGCTACTGAGATCACCAATTACTCAGGCCAGGACTTGATCACACTATCCTTCCTTGCCTTGCTGGCGCCGCATTCTGCAGTGGTGGCGCAGGCCAGATTGGCAGCTGTGCGGCAGTGAGAAACAGTCCCACCATTGGTGGAGTTTGTGGTGTTGGCAGGCAAGGGCACCACAAAGTGGATTGAAGCCAATATTACCAGTGTGAGGAGCCATGGCCAGATAAATGGGCGCATTGTTGTTGGACGTGATATTTCCGAACGTAAGGCCACACAAGCTGAGAAAGATAACGCAGCCGGTCGACTAAGTCAGCAACAAGCCGTTCTCCTTGAATTGGCCAAAAGTCCATTCGTTGATCTCCAAACAGCCATTCATCAATTAACCGAGTCGACAGCTACGACTCTTGGCATTGAACGAGTCAGCGTGTGGTTCTTTAATGAAGAACGCACCGAATTGGTATGCCGCGACCTCTTTCAATTAGGTCTAGGGAAACATGAAGCTGGGCAGGTGCTCTCGGTCGACCTCTACCCTCGATATTTTGATGCCCTAAAACAAAGCCGATTTATTGCGGCCCACGATGCCGTGACTGATCCCCGCACGAGTGAATTCGCGGCGGGATATTTGGATGTATATGGCATCTCGTCCATGATGGATGCGCCCATTCGCCATATTGGGAAGACTGTTGGAGTAGTCTGCCATGAACATACAGGAGCTCCTCGGGATTGGGCGGTCGATGAACAGAGTTTTGCTGGGTCAATTGCGGATTTTGTGTCGCTGGCGATTGAAACGACAGAGGTGCAACGGGCAGAAAGCGAATTGAAAGCCCTCAATGAACAACTCGAACGTCGTGTGAGCGAACGAACAGCCGCGCTCGAATTCACGAATGAGAAACTCGCACGTGAGATTCGAATGCGTCGTCAGACTGAGGATTCCCTGGCTCAGGAAAAAGCGTTCACTAGCCATATTGTTGAAACCGCGCCCACTCTCATTTGCGGGGTTGCTCCAGATGGAACCTGTACGTATCTCAATCAAGCCGTCACGAATGTCACCGGGTATCAAGAAGAGGAGGTGCTGGGCCAGAATTGGTGGCGGTTATTTTACCCAGGAGAAGCGTATGAACAGGTGGAAAAATTATTTGAAGATTTTGAGAAACAGGGTTTCACTGTCCACAATTACGAAATGGATCTGACGACAAAAAATGGGACAAAACGGACCATTTCCTGGAACTCCGTGAACCGCTTTGACTCCCAGGGAACGGTTATTGAGGTGAGTGGGATTGGTGCCGATATTACGGAGCACCAACAGGCAGAAGCGGCCCTGCGATCCTCCGAAGAACGCTATCGCTTACTTAGCCAGGAATTGGAAGAACGGGTGGAAGCTCGCACCGTGGAACTCTCCGAGGTCATTCAAGAGCTGGAAAGCTTCAGCTATTCAGTCTCCCACAACATGCGTGCGCCATTACGCGCTATTGATGGGTTTAGTCTGGCGATTTTGGAGGATTCTGTCCTCCAACTTAATCCCAGTTGCCATCGGTATTTAACCCTCATCCGTCAGCAAGCAAAGAACATGGGGAATCTGATAGACGACCTGCTGACGTTTTCTCGATTGGGACGACAAGCTTTAAAGGCCACAGAGCTGGACATGTACACCCTCACCCAAACGGTCTTCCAAGAGTTAATCAAATTTGAGCCGGGCCGAAACGTGCGCCTCAATTTGAGCTCAGACCTGCCCCGTGGGTATGGGGACCCCACCCTGGTACAGCAATTACTGGTTAATCTGTTATCGAATGCCTTGAAATTTTCCCGGCCTCGAACTCCCGCCGTCATTGAAGTTGAGGGTAAGGTCGACAGATCACACTGTCTGTATATCATCAGGGACAACGGGGTTGGATTTAATATGCAATACAGCAAAAAGTTGTTTGGCGTGTTTGATCGACTGCACAGTATGGAAGAGTTTGAGGGCACCGGAGTCGGGTTGGCGATTGTGTATCGGGTGATTAAGCGGCATGGGGGCCAGGTGTGGGCTTGCTTCTTTAAGAAAAA
>CAZKRH010000172.1:0-57988 GCA_964555115.1 uncultured Nitrospiraceae bacterium
CGTTGTTAGAGCAACACGGGGTGGTCGGTCTTGGTTTTGCTTTCACAGCATTCATCATCGGCTTTGGGCTCTTGCTGTTATCCGCGTTTTGGCACTCCTGCCGAAAAGCTGTACTCCGATTCTATCCAAGCTTTATTCAAGAACGCCTTCCCGCGATGCTCTAGTTACTTTATTGTTTTCACTAAGGTCATTACCCCTGGAGAAGTAAATAGGTCTATGCTTACATATTGAAACAAGAACACAGGATAGTCTTTCATGTCAATTTGCTCAGTGCCTTATCTTATAATGTTACTCCATGATCAAACCTTCCTTTAATTTTCTTCCTATCTTTATAGTTCTCTTAATAGATGCGGGCTGTGCTTCCATGTTATTGAACGCCGAGCCGCCGGAGGTGCTGGTCACGAATGTTACGCCCTTAGAAGCCACGTTGTTTGAACAACAGTTGAAGGTGGATCTGCGGGTTCGGAATCCGAATGATTTTGAATTGAATGTGACGGGACTGGATTTTACGCTGAATCTGAATGGGAAACGGTTGGCTCGTGGGTTATCGAATCACGCTGTTACTATTCCCCGACTGGGGGATGCCATACTTTCCGTCAACACCACCACATCCACTTTGGAGGTCATACGCCAACTGCTCTCCCTTCACAAACAGAAAGATATGACGTATCAAATCACTGGTGTTCTGCATCTCGATGGAATACGATTGCCTTTTGATTCTGAAGGGGTATTACTTGATGCCAGTCAGTTACCACAACCTGGATCAGATTCCTAAGCATATCCTTCTGACATTCAGACGTATGGTACGCCCTGGACTCTACCTGTCTACAGTATGAACGTTGCCCTCACTACCGATCCCAAGAAAAAACTTCTCTACATTCTCGGATTTTTTCTTGTCTTGTTTCTCCTCGTAGAAATAACGGGGATTCGAGCACAGCTTTCTCCCGAGGCTGTGAAAGCCTTGTTCATAGAAAATACGTTTTGGGGTCTCCTTCTCTTCTGCATAGCTTATAGTCTCGGCAATCTCTTGTATGTGCCTGGATGGATCTTTTTGGTGGGAGCTGTGTTTGCTTTAGGTATTGAGTGGGGTGGGTTGGCTTCTTTTATCGGTGCGATCTGTTCTTCTATTATTAGCTTTTTTTTGATTCGAACGCTCGGTGGATCTCCCTTACGGAGTCTAAATTCCCAATGGGCTGATAAAGTATTTTCCCATTTAGATGAACGCCCCATTCTATCGGTAACCGTCCTCCGCTTAACTTTTCAAACGTTGCCCATCCTCAATTACGCCCTTGCGTTAGCGGACGTTCGGTTTCGGCATTATTTGGTTGGTACCGTTTTAGGGTTACCCCTCCCCATTTTTCTGTATTGCTATTTTTTCGATACGATTTTCCAACATCTTCTTTAGGGCACAGAATAGTTTTTCTTTTTTGGCCACCCAGCCTCCCTCACTTAGGAGCCGTGATCTCGTCTTGTGCCACATGGCCTCTCATCGATTTATCCACGATATTGTGTTGAATTTCTAACGCAATCACTCGAGCCAGTTGGTCCGCAGAGAGCGCCCCCATCAGCAATCCCTGCGTTTCAGGATAATACGGATCTTCGGGAACTGCCGTGCGATGATAATTCACTAAAATTATAGCGGGTTGGATCACTTTCCCTTCTGAGCCAATGGTCACAGCTTTATCCTTGGGCATTACCCTCGTGCGTGTCGCCCAATCCCGCTTTTCAATTTTGACAAACGCGACATTCCAAATCTTTCCATTGAGCAGGCTTCTGATGGCTTTGGGTGTGTGTTCGGAAAAATAAGAATCACGCATGATCAATTGGAGGGCCTCTCGTACCCGCATCTCGTAGAGGTGCGTGGTGGACTCTTCCTGGGCAGGTGGATGAGGAGATGTTGAACCAATCTCAAACCATGGTTGTCCCTTTAAGCTTTGAAAGGCATCTTCTGTCCTGAGATAAGGATGAAACAACTCTTTCAGAACTTGTACTCGTTGAGGCCCAGACATGTGTCTGATGTTTTGGTTTGATTGAATCGGAGCCTTCTTGAGATCTCGCTCTACATGAATGTTTTTAGGTTTGGGGGCCGTATCGGCTTTGCTGACGACCCATTGGAATTCTCTGGCCAGCACCGGGATGAGTTTATCCGGTTGATTGAGATACCCTTTCCTTTCGAGCTGTGAGGCACTGATGAGGAGTTTGACCTTCCCTTTTTCTTTTGTCCGCGCCACCAGAAACGTAAACTCTTTGTCATTTCGGTTGAACACTCGTGGCTCAATCACCACTTTCTTGAGGACCTCTTTGTTGAGAGCCTCATCATATCGATGATACTGGGTGCGGTTTTTCGTCATGAACGTGAAAGCCTCCACCACAGTGGAGAACGCCTCATCCATGTACGCATGGTTTTCGGCATTATCATCTGCCGCGTTCTTCCCTTTGCCCACCACCACATGAAAGGGCACTCCTGGGATATCGTACCCTGTTTCACTTTCCGTTCCCGAATATTCGTGAACTTCATGACTACCGCCCCCGCCATGTCCGGCAAAAGCAACTGAAATTCCAATCACCAACCCAATGAGAGTGAGAATGGGAATGTGCACAGTCGAGATACATCTCTGAAGCCAACGTTCCATATGGTGGCCATCATTTATAGATCGCCCGTTTGCACGACCACAGCGAGCATCTTCCTCTGCATTCCTATGATTCTCTCTCCACTCTTTGCAATCTAGCATTTGCTCCTCCATCTCCCTATCTTACACCTTCTTTCCACACCGTGCTTCTGTGAATGACGAAGGGTTGCAACCGCCTTTCTCCATTCTCTATGATTTCTCCAGTATGTGGCAAATTCCTTTTTTGGCCTTGTATCCCTAAGTTATATTCCTTTTTTTATTCCCTTGAGACCATTCCTTTTGGCCAATTCAGTTTACTCTTTCACTTTCCTGAAGGGAAAAATTTCATTGATATTTCCTTACCCTCCTTTTCGTCTCCTTATTTTGGTTTGTTTGATCGTTGGAGGACCACCTGGTTGGCTCAGCGGCATAAGTCACGCTTATGAAGTCATAACTGTCACCGACGGCGCCACGATCAGTGGGCATGTCACTCTTTCTGGATCTGCACCGCCACCCCAGCTCTTCAATGTGAAAATGGGTTCGTACCCTGATCATTGTCGACCCATTGCCAATGCCGAGGGGAACGTCGTTCTTCCCCGTGCTCGAGTGTCGTCAACCAACCATATCGCGGATGTCGTGGTGTTTTTACAAGAGATCGAAAAAGGGAAGGCTGCAGCTTCTGATGGGCCTGTTCTGACGGTCAACCGTTGTCAATTTGATCATTTCGTGATGGCTGGTATGGATGGTGAATCCTTGCATATTCAAATGAATGATTCTGTACTCCACCCACTCCGAGGGTGGGAAATGCTCCATGAAGGACGCATCCCGCTTTTTCACTTTCCGGATCTGCCTGAGGGTACCGAGCAGGCGACCACCTTAACGACCCGACGGAGCGGCATTGTCAAAATCGAATGTGATCAACACCGCTTTATGCAAACCTGGATTTTGGTGCCCCTGAATCCTTATTTTTCTGTGACCGATCTTCAGGGACATTTTTTGATTGACCACATTCCTCCCGGCACCTATACCCTCAGTGCCTGGCATCCTATTCTGGGATATCTGGATACCTCCATAACGGTTAAACCTCAAGAACACCTCACCGATCTTTCTTTTGCGTTTGAACCGCCCCCTTCCTAACGTGATTTGGTGACATCACCCACACTGCCTAGGATGATTGCTATGCCTGTTCTCACATTTTTCACTTCCTTCACCAATTCCTTCAAGAAGTTCGGGATTCCCCTGCAGGTGTTTTCTACTATCCTTTTGTTCGTTTTTCTTGGATTGGTGCCCACACATGCTGCTTCATCTCAAGCTCCTCATCGCATTACCTTTATTAATGAATCAGGGCAGAATGCTCTGGTGAAATTGATTGGCCCGACCAGGACAGCCGTGAAAATTATGCTTGACCAAAAACGCTTTGTTCGGGTGAGGGCCGGTGAGTATTATGTGTTGGCCCGTTTTGGTAATAGTCCCAAGGAATACACCTATATGAAGGGCAATCCTTTTACTGTCACCCAATCAGGCGATCAGTACTCTCGTATTTCCATTACGCTTCATCGTGTGATTAGCGGAAGCCATACGGCAGGATTGGTTTCTGGTGAGGAATTTGAGAACACCGTCATTTCTAAAAAGGACTCAGACTAAATTCCCTCCGTCCTTCCTATCAAGACACATCCCACACTTCACGACTGATAATGATCATTAATCGATCCTTCTCCAAGTCGCGCGCAATTTTGATGTCTTCAAGGGGAATGCTTAATTCTTTTCCAGGAAACACATTCAAGACTTTTTCTTCTTCTACTCCTGGCGCCCATTCTGTGTGAACGACTCTCGGTTGGGAATCAAGCGTTTTGAAGTTCACATAATTTTCTGTACATTCTTGAATGACCGCATCCCGCTTGTGTAAATGTAACGGAAATTTATGAGCATTGCGCTTTTCATCAATTCGGAGCGTCAGGATTTGGTCGCCTATTTCCTGAATGGCTTGAGCTTTTTCTCGAATCCGTTTTGAGGATTCTTGAGTCATTGGGTTTTCCTTAACCCTAACATTCTCTTTCAATTATACCATGCTGTAGATATGTGATGGAGAAATACCTTAGGTGAAGTTCTTGTCCCTCTTGTCCACCATGGGCACCATTCCTTCCATCTTTAGAATGTCGCCTCTTGTCTTTTGCGAATCTTCTTATTAGTTTTTCTTCACAGGTTTACAGATTCAACCTTCTTGCCAAGAAAGGAAATCATTGTACGTTGGTAGACTTATCATCCGGATGATTAGACCCTGCGGCCTCTGCCGCGTGTTTGAGGGCGTCCAGTCGTTCAGCGTACCGATGGCCTGGGCGAATCAATGACAGCACTCCCAACCCTTCTAACGCTTCGGTCACATGCGGTTGCATCCCGACAAAAAAGAGATGTTGTTTATGGGCCCGAATGATGCGCAACATATCTTCAATTGCTAACGCCGCCGTCCCATCAATGATGGGCACGTCTGATAAATCCAGCACACAACTCGTAAACTTCTTGAGTCCCGGTACCGTTTCGATCCGTCGCACCATATTTTTGGCAGACCCAAAACTCATAGGACCATCCACATGAATGAGCACAATTTTTCCGGTGTTCCGCTCCAGAACGGCCTTTTCCTGCACGGTCAGAGGGGATTCTCCATGAATCTCGGTGATGATTTTCATGTTGGCCAATTCCAGATCAGCCATTTCTTTCACGAACAATAAACTGGCTAAGACCACTCCCACACCCACCGCAGTAATAAGATCGACCACCACCGTGATAAAAAGCACGAGGGCCATGATCATCACATCCGCCCTCGGGGCTTGCAGGACATGACGTAAAAACCGCCAGTCAATAATTTCAATTCCTACTTTTAATAAAATCCCAGCCAAGACGGCCAGGGGAATTTGTTCCGCTAGAGGTCCCGCCCACAGTAAGGTGGCTAACAACATGAGCCCCATTAACGATCCGGACAACGGGGTCCGGCCCCCTGAACGAATATTGGCAACCGACCGAACGGTGGCTCCCGCTCCCGGTAATCCACCAAAGAGTCCTGCCACCATATTGCCAATACCCTGCCCTATCAGTTCACGATCGGAATTATGTTGCGTGCGGGTCATGTTGTCGCACACTAAGGACGTCAGAAGGCTATCAATCGCGCATAATAATGCAATGACACAGGCTTCCTCGATGATCACTGTCATAACATCAAATCGAAGGGTGGGCACAATCACCGACGGAAACCCCTGTGGTACAGCTCCAATCACCGGGGCGTTGGGGAAAAAAAAGATGGCAGTCAGCGTCCCAATGATCAACGCCAACAATGGTGGCGGAACAATTTTTCCAATAACATTTGGGGTTCCGTACACGATGGCGAGTGTCAACAGTCCTAACGCCGCTGCATGAGACATGGGATCGGCAAAGAATGTTGGCAGAGCCCACAGATTGGGCATGACTCCTCCCTCTGCGGGATGCCCCAAGAGTGGTCCGATTTGCAAAATAATAATGATCACGCCAATGCCACTCATAAACCCAGAAATTACCGGATAGGGAATGAGGCTGACATAGCGCCCGACCCCCAACCAGCCCAATATCATTAATAACCCCCCAGCCAACATCACCGTTGTAAATACCAAGGCGGGTTCATCAGAAAATTGGGCAAGCATTCCCGCAAAGACCACGGTCATCGGGCCGGTGGGGCCAGAGGCTTGTGCGGGAGTCCCTCCAAACAGGGCTGCAAAGAATCCGACAAAGATGGCACCATAGAGTCCCGCTACCGCACCTGCCCCGGATGCCACACCAAATGCAAGAGCTAAGGGGAGCGCAATCACGGCAGCCACCACTCCGCCAAAGATATCCCCCCGGATATTATTGAAATGCAGCCCGTGAATGAGTGTCATATTTGGTTGCTTCTCGGTGAGTTGTCGAAACAGGTTAGACTGACACGAAATGCTTTTGCCCGATTATCAGAATATTTCCATCTTTTGTCCATATTTGAAAATAATCTGGCTCAATTGAATGGTTACAGTCGATTCCCGGTCAAGCTTCTCAAAATAATCCTCTGGATAATTTCATATTTGAAGCCATTAGGCAATTTTCAAAAATTGCCCTTACCCTCCTACCCCTCGTAGAATAGTTCTGTTCTTTTATAATGATTCACAATATTCACATCACGTGTGAGAGAACCTTTCCATGACTGTACACATTCATGCCCAAGCTCTTTACGACAGCCTCAAATCTTTTCTCGGTTCTCATGAACCTCACCAAGTCCAAACTACATTGGAGCGTGAACTTCGGCATATCGTGCCCTCTTGGAGTGATATCAAACCAGATTGCCCTGGATGGTATTGGTATAAAGCTCCTGGCATTTCTGAACCACAGCTTATCCTGGTTGGTCACGGACGGATAGACACCAAACTGATGGCTGATTTGGGGCCGCCCAATAACCTTGTGGATGTGCAGCGTATCCCCGGCCAATGGGCTGGACCTCTTCTGCCTCCTTCATAAACCTAGAAACTATCTGCCAGACACTGTCTTGGAAAGCTCAAGTTCGGTGAACGTGGCTGTGGGCTGTACCTCCTCATCCCGTCATTCCCGCCGTCAGTTAGCGGGAATCCATCCTGCATTAAATGCGAAGGATCGGAAAAGATGGATCCCCGCTTAAAACTCCGGGGATGACGGCGATTTTCATTTGTCGGTGCCAACGCCCTTTACCATTTCACATGACAGTGTCTGAAAAATGAAATGGAAGTTTTTACAGTTTAAGATAAAGAGATAATCCCAGGTTTAGGTGTTTTACGTTGGAAAAGCTTATGGACCCACAACCCACCAGCGAAACAATCAAGTGGAAGGCCTATCCTTCCTGGGCACATTTCTCCTGGTTATACCTATTTAGTTTTTGGGCCGGTCTCCGGGGTATTCTGTTAATTCGATTGGAAATTTCAGGTTGGGAATTCTGGATAGCAGGGGCCATGTCGTTGTTGCTGTGCGTGGTCATTCTTCGCCGATGGGGAGAGTACATGGTGACCCCTCACCGAGTCATTATCCGCAATGGATTCACTCATCGGGAGATTGAATCGTTAGCGATTGAGGATATCTCCGACATAAGCCTCAAACAGGGCCCTCTTGGTAGGTACTTCGAATTTGGGACCTTAATTGTTGAATCATCTAATACAGACCAAATCCTCTCCTTACGTGGAATTCGGCATCCCACCGTGCTTGGTACCCGCCTACAGGCAATGAGACCTCAGGGATGCACGGATGGGACGTAGTGCGGGCTTCCTTCTCCAGGGTTTATCGCAAGTTCCTTCATGTGGGGTACATAGATTGAGAGAAAACACGAGCAACCAGCGTACTAACTTTGAGAACGCAGCTGGCGGCTTTTTTCAACAATCCTATAGAAAAAAGGGGAGGATGGGACGGCACAGTTACGATGAGAGAGGTGAGTTCGCGATTTATCGAATGAAGGGAGGATCGATTCTGGCCAATTCATCAATGGGGTAGCCTGGGAATCCCGAAGGCGGCAATGGCCGTGACCAAATGAACCATAACACTCCTCCAGCTATCAGGCCTAAGATTCCCTTCCATAGAAGACCTAGCCCCAACACAAACAAAGAAATGGGAAAAACCATCACCATAAAAACCGTCGCCATCACCTTGGCCTGTTTGCTTATACTCCCATATTGCTCCCAATTCTGAATCAAGGGCCCAAGCCTCGGTTGGTTCATGAGCCATTGATGTAATTTGGGGGAACTTTTGGAAAAACAATATGCTGCCAACAACACAAAGGGGGTCGTAGGCAATAAGGGGAGAAACACTCCAAGAAACCCTAAGGCAAGGCTGACCCACCCTATGAGGATCAGGGCTAATTTGAGGGGTGACCGAAATTCGATCATGTTGATACCCCCAAAGCCCACTTTTCTTCATCTTTGATGATTTTCATACACTTCCATATCGGTCAATTATTCAAAATGGTTAATTTTTGCTATAAAAGAAGCCGCACCTCCAACTTTCTCTTTGAAAAATAGGTCTGTGGTCATATACTATTTGGCCACAAGGGGGGAAACGAGAACTTCTCATCTTCCTATTAGGTGTCCTGCCAACGGATTTTGTGGTCCACGCATGTGGTTAACCGCAGGGCCATGGGATCTGATTTCCTTCCGGACCGATCTTGACCATGGGTCCGGCATGAACAATCCCTGAACATGGATCAAGCTGACAACAGCGATCCAACTATTGGATGCCCAACCACGAATTTTGTAACCAGAAAGATTTCTCTGGTTTTTGGTGAGCGCGGGACAAGAGGGAAGGGAGAGCCATGAAGGGGAAAATGAGACTTTCCCAACTATAGGTTCTTGGAGATGAAATCGCAGGCAAAATGGTGAAGGGAAAAAGATCGCATCAAATAATGATGTTCGCAATTATTCTTTTAATAGCCGGGAAAGGAACTACTCATGAGCGATGAAAAAATCAGATATGCCCTTGGGGGATCTGGGCAACTGTATAAATTTACCGGGAAAGACCTTCCAGCTGGAGCGGACCCCCTCATTGAGGAAGATGGCACGACGTTAACTGCTACCGGAAACCAATATTGTAAAACTCGTGGGATCGGTTTTCCCAATGCAGAAGTCCTTCGAGTGCTTTGCGACCAATATAGTTCGGCCACTCTCACCATGGCGGCTTCAGCCCATGACCTCAATTTGGACTTAATGCCACAACGGCAAGACAAGACCAAAGAAATGTCAGAACGGTTGCGGTTGGATTGGGAAAAACAGGATAAGGCTTATAAAGAAAGCCAGGCCGCAAAAAAAATAAGTGCAGGTTGATCTCACACACTAATCACTGACGGTAGTTATTCGTGTATGGCTAGGCTGAGAGGGGTATGGCCTTTGAATACTAGAGAAGAGATTATGTAACATTGCCCTTCGGAAGGATTTCGCCTTGATCATCATGTATCTCTCTTTTTCCGGATACACTCCTATTCATCTTATATGTAAAGGAAGCACTCCATGAGTAAAGGTCTCAACCAAAAAAAAGACAGCAAGAAAAAACCTGCTAAAACGATGAAAGAGAAAAAGGCCGAGAAACGATCTAAGAAAAATTCCTAATCCTTTGGAGAGGAATATCCTCAAGTGATATCGTATGGCGGGACAGCCTATTCTGTTCCGACATTCGTCTCATCCCTTTCTTCATTTTTCCGTTCTGACACATCTACTACAAAACGATCTAGAATATGTGTTAAGGCTTGATTGAAGGCCATCACGGCTTCCGGGACTCCAGCGCCATTGGCCTGTTGCTCTTCGGTATACGTGTGCAACCAAAACGCTTCCCTCTCTCTCGTGTGAGTCAAGCCCAATTCCAGTTCTATCACGACTCGTGGTGACCCACCCAATACACGCTCCAGCTTCGCCATTCGGCAGGATAATACGTAGTCAGAATTCGTTCGGTGTTCGGGTATGACCACTTGCTCAGCAATGTTCGAAGCCCGAAGATACTTGGCGATTTCTTGTTGAAGGAGATTGGTTGGGGAATCAACCCATCGGTGATACGCATGACGATGGAGTTGGGCCGTTCCACTATCTTGGCGATACACAATATGCCGTTCTCCTGTGAGCGCATCTGCCCAGGGTCGTAATATTTGCAAGGTTCCTTTTAAGGGTGGAACGTCTAATGAGGTGACTGGTGGCTGAAGCTCCAACCGGTAATAGTGATCTTGGGGTGCTGGCCCTCCACCCAAACACCCCTCTAACACCAGGAGGAGGATGGCCCCCACTAAAATTTTTCCATCCCACCATCCCATCCACTTCACCCGACTCATTTTGTGTCCGTCCCAATTTCTTCAGAAAATTGCCGGCCCCGAATAATCAGCCCAGGGTTCTGTCGAATTTCTGCGGTTAATTCATTCATGTTTCGCATCGTGGCTTCGAGGTTATAACTGATTTCTTGCACATGACTCGCGACAACTTCCAACGTGTGATGAAGATCTTTCACCGAATGGTCAATATCTTTCCGATTCGTCTCCACCAGGGTATTCATGGATGCCAACAAGGAATCCAGACGTTGGCTCGTCTCACGAAATCCAACCGTGAGCGCTGAAATATTTTGTGAGGCGGTTTCCACATCACTCAGAATGTTATCGACACTTCCCTCAGTACGGTCTAACAGGCTATTCACTCGAACCGTCGTCTCATTGAGTTGAACAGTGAAGGTTTTGAGATTGTCGAGTATAATTGGCGCATCCTCTCCTAAATCTTTCAGGGATCCTGTCCCCGCGGCCAAATTGTCTAATAATGGTTTCAGACTGGTGTCACTCAACTCTCCTAATTTGTGTGCCAGCGCCGACATGGTCGTGAGAATGTTGGTTGTTACCAAACTTGGAATACGATCTCCAGGATTCAACATGTCTTTGGATTTCCCTTCACGAATATCGACCACCACGGCTGAAAGAAATCCTGCCTTGGTAATGATAGCGGTGGAGTCATCTGGGATAGGCCATCCTTCTTGAATCGAGACATTCACTCGATACACGGAAGATTCTGTCCCCCGCGCTAGCACAATACCTTCGATTTCTCCAACTGGAAACCCCTCAAAAAGAATTTGTCCTCCCTCCGTCAGGCCCATGACATTTTCAAATTCCAAATAATAGGCCTGCGTTCCTTGGGTTCCCCCCGACAACATGGTAAGCCAAACCAGTAAAGCCCCCAAGAGACCCAATAAAAACGTCCCCACCACGATGTAATTTGTCCGAGAATCACGCATGGATATTTTCCCAGAATTGACCCGCTGTTTATACGGCCTCTCCTGTTAATCGTGCAATATATTCATCGGGATCGAGTGTTTCTTCTTCAAATCGTCGGTTGAGTAAATCCTGGATCCGCTTATTATCCGAAGACCGAACTTCATCCACGGTCCCTATCGTCAGAATCTTCCCCTGATCCAATACGGTGATGCGGTCAGCAATTCTAAAGGCGCTCTCCAGTTCGTGGGTCACTACCACAATAGTCATAGCTAACGCATCTCGTAATCGCAAAATGAGTTCATCCAATGATGACGAGACCACTGGATCCAACCCTGCAGACGGTTCATCACAAAATAGCAGCGCAGGATCCATAATGACCGCACGTGCAAAAGCTGCCCGCTTGAGCATGCCCCCGGATAATTCTGAAGGCATCAGGTTTTCAAATCCTGCAAGATTGACCACCTCCAATTTTAACCGGACCATGATCTCCATGGTTTTCTCATCGAGCTCGGTATGTTCCCGCAGAGGCAGCATGATATTTTCACCTACAGTCATGGAACTAAACAGGGCCCCACCTTGAAAGGCGACTCCCAATTTTCGGTAAAATTGATTGAGTGCCTGATCACTCATGCGGCCAATGTCTTGCCCCAAAAGAGAAATACACCCCGACGTGGCCCGCTCCAACCCAATGAGATGTCGTAAGAGGGTGCTCTTTCCAGATCCACTGCCCCCCATCACCACCATAATCTCACCTTTTCGCACTGTGAGACTGATACCCTGGAGAATTTGTCGGGACCCATAATGCGTCACGAGATCTGTGACGGCTATCACCGAGTCCTGAGCGGTCATTGGGTCTATGATCTCTTCCTTCATCTCGTCATCATAAATACCACCACTAAATCAGCCAAAATAATCGCCAAGATGGAATGGACGACCGCATTGGTCGTGACTCGCCCGACCCCCTCAGCCCCGCCGGTCACCGAAGCTCCATTGACCACACCCACAAGAGTAATGAGGGTTCCAAACACCACACTCTTTCCTAATCCATGCCACACATCATGGGTATCCAAAATCTGGGTGGTTTGATTCACAAAGGTGCCAAAGGTCATACCGAGATCGGACGTGATATACATACCCGCCCCAAAGAGCGCGATAAAATCCGACCATAATGTCAGAGCCGGTAACATGACCATCATGGCCAACAAACTTGGCACGACTAAAAACCGAACAGGATTAATGCCCATGATTCGTAAGGCATCTACTTCATTGTTGATCGTCATCGTACTCAAGCGCGCGGCTAATGCCGATCCCGATCGACCTGCCACTAAAATTCCGGTGATGAGTGGAGCAAATTCCCTCACCACCGACAGAGCCACTCCCAAGGTGACCTGGTGTTCGGCCCCAAAATCTTTCAGCGCATCAATCCCTTGGATGGCCAACATGAGGCCAATGGTCAGTGACACAACAGAAATAATGGGAATCGCCCGAATCCCCACTTCCATCATTTGAGTAAAAACCGGAGCCAGCCGAACTGGTTGGTGCTGGCGCCGACCCACTACGATCCAATATCCAGCTTGGTAGAACAGGATGGTGCCAAACCCTACGGACTCGATCCATCGAGTGGCCCCCCGACCAAGCGATTCAACTATTCCCAAGACCGAATGAGAAGACTGATCAGGATTCGGCATTAAAGACACTTTCCACGTTTTCATAAAAGGTAAAGACTTTATCCAGTCTCGCCAAATTCAACACGCGCAACACGGCGGGATTGACATTCACTAAGGCAAACTCCACTCCCTTTTTTTTGGCTTTTTGATACGCCTCCACGAGACTCGCAATACCAGAGCTATCCATATAGGGTACTGCCGAGAGCTCCACCAGTACAGGCTTTCCCCGATCAACCACCTCCAGCAACACCTTCCTGACTTTTGGTGAATTTTCTAAGTCAATTTCCCCACTCAACGCCACAATCTGCTTTCCACGATCTTCTGTAATTTGATGTTTCATAAGATTGTCTTCCGGCTCCAAGAAATTAGGCTAAGGACCTGAGAGAAAATAACTTGGACATCTCGCATCCAATCTTCGGGCCATCTTTGAACGGGCCTCAATCGAAACACCCTCACCATAGTTGTGCTATGCCTCCGGTCTTTCTCAATCGTTCCGTCCAAATCCGACCCAAATCTTGGCGCAATATTGTCCAAGTTATTTTCTCTCAGGTCCTAAGTGCTTCACCATCTGTAACACGTTTCCGATTCCCTCCGGGGGTGGGCCCATAGACACCTCATCCATGACCTGTTGAATGAAATGGCAACCCAACCCTCCAGGGCGCAGGTCTTCCAAATCTCGAGTCTTCATGCAATCCTTACCTACATTTGGGCCATAATCCCGCAACATAATCACCAACGTATTGTCCCTCTGATAGATGTGCAATACGATCAGGTCATCTGTTTCTCCTTGATAGGCATGTCGAATGATATTTTGACAAGCTTCATCAATGGCCAACACAATATCCTCAACCGAAATTGACGAACATATCCCTTGCCCTAAGGCTTTTCGAACGAGGGACCGTGTTTCACACAATTCCTTGGCGCGCGCCTGGAATTGATGATTAACCAATAGAGGGTGGTCTAAAGGGACATCCATGTTTTTCTCAATGTTCTTTGTTGGGACTATTGAAAAAGACGGCCAGTATCGCTCCCATAAATTTGTCGCTCGTTTCTTGTTGTTCGTGTTTTGTGATTTTGCACCTCTTCTTTTATCTAGCAACGAGAGACGAGCAACGAGCAACCATTCTCATGTTTTCTCTCAATTTGGCTTTGCTGGACCAGCCTATTTGAACAGTCCCTGGTTCTGCCTGAGGACTACCGCAAGGCTTCCCCATCACTTTGAGCAGACTTATTTGAACTCAACGGATAGAATCGACAGATCATCATGAATCTGATTTGTTTCTGTCCAATCCAGTACCGAGTTCACAATTGAATTGACACTGTCCTGTAATCCTTCAGGTTGATGATCCTGAATGGTGGAACGCAGCCGTGCTTCACTAAAGATTTTGCGTTCTGGATTCATCGCTTCCAGCACCCCGTCTGAATACAAATACACTCGAGCTCCAGGCTCCAACACAATCGTATTTTCTGTATAAGTCTCATCTTCGAAGAGCCCAATGGGTAAACTTGGCGCGTCACACAATTGTGCCTGTTGGCCAGGGCTCAACAGAATGGGAGGAGGATGCCCGGCACAGACATAGGTAAACCTTCGGTTTTCGGTATCAAGAATCCCATAAATCAAGGTGAAATATTGTTGAGTGTCTTCCGTCATTGGGAACATGTGGTTGAGTCTGGTGGCCACCTCGGCAGGAGGCACCAAGGTGCCTCCTGCTTCCGACGTAAACAAGCACGAAGGATCCCGTCTTGGTATCAATACACGACTGAGGGTCACAGATAATAACGATGCGGGAACACCATGACCGGTTACATCTAACACATACATCCCGATATGGTGTTCATCGAGTTGAAAGACATTTAACGAATCTCCCCCGAGTTCGGCACACGGGCGATAAACCCATCCAAAAGTCACACCCGGACTGGCTGGAAGGGTGTCTGGTAAAAGAGCCTGCTGGACTCGGGCTGCCGCCGCTAAGTCCTTTCGCATGTGCTCATTCGCAATTTCTGTTTGAACCATGGCTGCACACAACGCCTCTTCCGTCCGTTTGCGTTCCACCACTTCTAGTTGAAGGTCCGATATCGTTTCCTCTAATTGCACTTGAAGACTGCGTATTTTTAAATGCGTCGTCACACGAACCAACACCTCTTCAAGTTGAAGAGGTTTCGTCACATAATCCACTGCCCCATACGCAAACCCTTTCACTGTACTGACCGAATCTGTCAGGGCCGTCATAAAAATGACCGGGGTATCTTTGGTGTGCTCCATTTCCTTAAACCGGCGACAGGTTTCAAACCCATCCATACCTGGCATCATAATATCCAAGAGAATAATATCTGGTTGAACGAGTTGGCTTTGCTCTAAGGCCGTTTCCCCATCAGGAGCCACCATGAGTTCAAACCCATAAGCTGAAAAACTTTCAACTAACACTTCCAGATTCGTCGGAGAATCGTCGACCAGGAGAATCACTCCCAGGTTTGTGGATGATGCCATGTTCTGCTCATTCTCTCCTACGGAAAATTTCTATTCAGGTTCTGTGGAAAAAATCTACAATAGTAGGTTAGTCCTGATCCACATCCTAAAACGACAGAATGTGCAGGGACTGTTCAAAAAGGCCGCACAAACAGAAAACATAGGATTTGTTGCTCGTTGCTCGTCTCTCGCTGCTGGAAAAATAAGAAGTGCAAGATCCTAAAATACTAGCGACCAGGAACGAGCAACGAGCGACTAACCAAGAAACGCCGCTAGCGGCTTTTTTCAACAGTCCCATTCAAATTATTACGTAAGCCTGTCCTTGTGGCAAATACTTCTAGAAGGGGAACTGGGCTCATCTTAGTGGTCTCAAGACCCCACACCTTATACCGACTGGTTGGATTTAAATCTCTCCCTGCTGGCACACGGCAAAACCTGCCCAATTGGACACATCCTATCGATGTCAGAAAGGGAAAATACCAAAAAGGAGTTGAACGGAGAAGAGGGAACAGGGATGGGTGAAAATTAAAAACCGGTTCCGATTCCAATGCCCCCGCCAAGACCTAGGCCAATTCCAAACCCTTGTTCTTGCTGAGCGGATTGAGGTTCCCACACATGGAGGTGTTTAATCACTAAGGAAGGATAGGCATATTCCACCTCATCGACATTGCCGAGAACAGTCCCCGTCACCTCACCGACAATCGTGACTCGTGGATTTCCTGAGAATGTGGCTGGATCAAGAAAGCTTTTTTCGAGTGCCAGAAAACGACCTTGAGAGGAGGTCCGTTGAACAGCCGGCATCCGGCTATCATCTAAAGGCAACTGTAACACCTGGAGTCGGGTCCCCTCTTGTTGTCTTTTGGCTGACAGAACTTCCCCACCCACGACCACCGTTTTCCCTATATAGGAATCGGGATTTTGTAACAGTTCGGGAAAGGTCACCGTTTTATCAATTTGAGCATCTAATGTTTTTGGGATGTCCGCACCGGGGGACGCACATCCCGAAAGAAGGACCAAGCCCAACAATAACCACCTCATGGTTCGGTGATATCACATATCTGTACTGTACCATAGAATGGTCAATCGACAAATTACGGAAATTTTCTTTCGTTCATTGATCGTTGAGTCACCATGAACGTTTCCGAAATATCCCGGAACTCTGAAAAAGGAACAGGTGATCGGACTAGGAGACCGTTTTGGCTTCCGAGGGAGGGGAAATCGTGGAGACGGCTTCTTTCAGGGCCCGTTCCGATCCCAATAACAAGGCAATCCACCGCGTTTCTGTTTTACTTTCCAAGGCTATTTTCACCACCATCGTCAAGGGAACGGACAGGATCATCCCCACGGGTCCCCAGACCCAACCCCAAAACACGAGTGACAGAAATACTGTGAGGGTTGAAAGGCCCAATCGTTGGCCCATAATCTTGGGTTCAATCACATTTCCAAACACAATATTAATGACCACATACCCTGCGGCCACCATCAAGGCTCTGCCGAGGCCAAATTGAATAAAGGCTAATAGCACCGCTGGTGTCCCAGCAATAATTGATCCCAAGTTGGGAATGTAATTTAATAAAAACGCCAGGACTCCCCACAGCACAGGAAAATCAACACCCAGAACCGCTACCCATATCCCCACCGTAAGTCCAGTGCCGATACTGACCACTGTCTTAATGGCCAAAAAATGCTGAACGTCATGGGTAAAATTAGTGAAATTGGACAATGAATCTTTCCCCTCTCCCCAAACCACTTGTATCTTTTTTGTAAACGAACAGGCTTCCACCAACATAAAAATGACTGTGAGGAAGATCAAAAACATATTCGTAAAAATTTCCCCCAACCCTTTGAGCATATTGGCACCCAATGTCATGGCAGCCCCAGGATCCACAAATTCCGCCAATCTATCAGTTGAAACCTCAATTCCACTACTTTGGAGCCAAGTCAAGACTGAACCCATTTCCTCATGAAGCCGTGCCTGATACCGAGGAACGGCCTCAGAAAAATCATTGACCGACGTGCCAATCATGGCTCCAATCCCCACACCTATTCCGACAACCCCTAACATGACTATGAGAACCGCGACACCAGAGGGAATTCCTTTTCCTTCCAACCAAAAGACAGGTGCCGCACAAATCACTGCTAAAAAAACCGATAACAGGAGCGGCACTAAAATAGAATCTGCGGCCCGCATTCCCGCTACGACCACCACCAGCCATCCCAACGTGGTTAGCACTGGCAACCCTGCACCTTTATTCAACATTTCTGCCATAGGCCTCCCGGCATTTACCTCTCTTATTGGCGCCGTTCCATACGATTTCTGATTTGAACCGCCCACCTTTTGAGATGGATCTTCCATAAATCATGGCATACATTGGGAGTATCGTCTAGGAGGCTATTCTAGATGAGATTAATCTGCTGCGAATGCGCAGGATTGAATGAGAGAGATGATGTGGAAAATTTAAAAGGAAGAAAGGGGTGATTCAACAACAACAGGGGCCGACTCATAGCCAACCCTTTATCGTGGGACCCAAGGTTGTGAAACCGGGACCCTGCGTGGGAAGGAGCTGGATTAAAAGAGAGGGGCCTGGGGTCCCAATTTCAAACCTACCAGATCTGGATCTTCACCTTCCACAAAAACCGGTCGATCCTCAGCTTCGGTTTTCCGTTGGACACGTTTCTCTTCCTTGTCCTGTCGTTTCATCTGGAGTTCTCGTTCACGAATCCGTTTGGCTTGCGTCATTTTTGATACTCTCCCCATCCTTGATTACTCCCTATTCTAATTACATAATCAAATAGCACGTATTCATACAAGACATTGTTTGTCTAGATATGAGCTATTTTATTAGGAATAAGCTACTAAAGGGCACCTCTAAAAACCGTCATTTTCCGTGATGGCGGCGTCAGCCTCGTGCTCAAATCCTCATGTAATCGCCTATACACTTCGGTTTTCCGCGCACGACTTCCTTGCACTCACAAAAAAATCCTGGTTTTTAAAAGTGCCCTATATTTTGTGGAAAATTTGTTACCACCACCCTATAGCTTGTTTGCCCATTTTAGCAAATTCAGGAGGCAAAGATCTAATAACTAGGTAATTATTTCTAGTTTTAGCCAAACAAGATAAAAACTATTTTGTTGCGTCTTACCCACTGTGTTTGGCTTCTAATTCAGCCCAGCGAGCGTATAACTGCTCCACGTGTTGCTCTGCAACCTTAAGGGCTTCATAGGCTTCTTGGATCTGCGCATGATTCGAAACAATCGAAGGATCCTCCGTTTTCGCCCGACACCGATCCAGTAGAGCTTCTGCTTCCAATACTCGTTGTTCGATGGTGCCGTATTCTTGTTGATCCCGAAAGGAAAGTTTTTTGGATTTGGGTCGAGAAGGTTTTCTCTTTGAGGAAGATTCCGTCAACAGTTTTTCTCCTAAGGAGACCTCTTGACGAAGCCACGATTCCCATTGCCCATACTCGGCAAAGCCCCCATGACGGCCTTTTCCATCTAATCCGATAAAACTCGAACAGACCTCTTCGAGCATATACCGGTCATGGGTGACCAACACCAAAGCCCCAGAAAATTCCGCTAAGCTTTCTTCCAACACCTCCCGCGTAGGAATATCCAGGTCATTGGTCGGTTCATCCACAATCAACACATCCGCTGGTTGAAGCATGAACCTTGCGATCACCGCCCGAGCTTGTTCTCCGCCGGACAACAATTCTATGGGCAGGTCCAATTGTTCGGGTTGGAAGCGAAAACGCTTGATCCAACCAGCCAAATGAATGGTCTGCCCCCGGTAGGTAACGGTATGTCCTGTGTCAGATAAGGTTCGTCTTAGGGTTTCCTTGGGATTGAGCTGAGCTCGATGCTGATCAAAATAGACCACTTGAAGCTTTTCTGCATGAGTGACTGTACCCTGATCTGGATCAATTTCTTTGGCTAACATTTTCAGAAGCGTGGATTTTCCTGATCCGTTCCTTCCCAGTACCCCTATAGCCATTCCAGGAGAAAGAACGACATCCACCTTCTGCATGACCGTGCGGGAGTCAAAGGATTTCTGGAGAGATTCCGCCACGACCAAACGCTTCGTCCTCCGACCTGTCCCGACAAAATCAATAGAGGTTTCTTCCTGACGCAACCTTGCGGTGGTGGAAGCTAACTCGGCTTGAAGAGCATGGGCTTGATCGATCCGAGCTTTCGCCTTGGTCGTTCTGGCCTTTGGGCCCCGCCGGAGCCATTCCTCCTCGCGCCGGACTTTTCCCTTTAACGCTTGCATCTGTTGCGCTTGAGCTGTTTCGAACTCCTCTCGCTTGGTAACAAAAGTGGTATACGTCCCTGGAGTGAGAAATATCCCCTCAGCATATCGAGAATTTAATTCTGCGATCTTATTGGTCGCATGCTCCAAGAACCATCGATCATGACTCACCATGACCCAAGACCAAGGTGCCTGCGTCAAAATGTGCTTCAACCATCGGATGCCCTCTAAATCCAAATGATTGGTGGGTTCGTCCAGTAACATGACTTCAGGATCCTGGACAAAACCGCAGGCTATCCCTAATCGTTTTTTCCAGCCTCCTGATAGTGATCTGACTTGCTGATGCTCATCTTCAAAACCCATTCGTCCTAAAATTTCCTGGACTCGTCCTTGGCGCTCTTCCTGAGGAATTCTCGCATGCGCGGCAGCTTTTTCAATTTCCTCTCCTACCGTGCCCGTTTCCTCCAAATTCAATACTTGTGGAATATACGTGACTCGTAAATGCTGACGGCGGATCACTTGCCCCTCATCCACCTGTTCCAACCCGGCAAAGATTTTTAATAAGGTCGTTTTGCCAGAGCCATTCGGTCCAATTATTCCCAGCCTATCGTTTTCTTGCACCGTAAAATTCAGGTTATGGAATAACCGTTTGGTCCCAAACGATTTAGTCACATTTTGACAATTTATTAATGCTGACACAGGTACCCTTTATGTTATGTGGTGGCAACCTCAAACGAATGGGAAGGCTCGAAAACGTGGACTGGTCATCTTATCCAGTGTGGGAAGGGGAAATATGCCCTAAGGGGACACACAGGAATAACATGGCCTCCAAGTTGACAATGTTATTCCTGCGCGGCCCCTAATAAAAAAGATGGGGATCTTTCGCCGAAACAAGTTCCGACTAAAAAGACCCCCATCTGAGTTTAGCTTTCGGTTTTTTATGAGTCGATTACACCGTTAACTTATAAAATCCTCAGCGTGAATTCATACCTTGGTTAGCTGGTAATCTCAGGTTTCACTCTGTGAGCGACCTGCCGATTCCGGGAAAGATTACCAACGCCCGCCTTTGTTCCCGCCACCGCCACCGCCACCAAAGCCACCACCACGACCACCACCACCACCACCACGACCACCACCACCACCACCGGATCGAGCTTCCTGAGGTCTGGCTTCGTTCACGGTAAGGGTTCGACCTTCCAACTGGGTGCCGTTTAACGCGGTAATCGCCGCATTCGCTTCTTCTGCCGCTGACATTTCCACGAAACCAAATCCTCGGGATTGGCCTGTGAACTTATCAGTGATCACTTTAGCGGACTCCACGGCCCCGTGAGTTGCGAATAAATCTGATAAATCAGACTCAGTTGTGGCATAGGGCAAGCCGCCCACATAAATTTTGCTACCCATATGGGTTCTCCTTTTTGAAACGTGATATTGTCTTGAACTCGAGAAGCAGGAATGTAAAGGACGGGCCTGAGACGCAAACTCGTGAGGCGGCTAAGGTCTGGCTTTTTTCAGTCTCCCGGGGAAAACAACATCGATGAAAAGGCCTTGTTCGTTATTCCCTCAATGCAGGCCCTTAGCGTTGAAGTATTATCAGCCTAGCACACGCTATTCTTTAATACAACTTGGGTTTCCTCTGAAAAAACATAAGGTTTTCCGCTCAATTTTGGGTTTTTTCACAGTCTCTTCAAGACGCCATTCTTCCTCAACCTGTATAGTAGATCCATGGGAATTCGTGTTACGGAACAACAAGAAATGTTTCACGTTCCGTTTGGAAATCCAAATAGTGAAGGAACCCCAGAGGCAACCTTTTGGGATTTGAAACATCACCCAGAATGGATTGCTGTACTTCCTTCGGGTATAGGCTGGCCGGAGATCCAAGCCCTGCTACAAATCATCAATTCACCGTCTTCCCCATTTATGTCACTTGCGGCCGACCAAGGATTTACGACCACGAATTCTCCTTCCACCCCTGTGTTAACCTCCTTTTTGACTCTCTGCTGGTTTCCTCTTTCTCACAATACCAAATCCCAAATTGATCAATTGGCTGAATTTCTTGGTGAGACTATTGACGAGTTCCTTCAACAGACCAGTGACCAATTACAAGAACCCCTTCCTCTCGAGATCGTCCTGGAAAAACAGCCAACTCAGTTCCACCATCAAGATTTCTCCGGATGGAGCCTTTCGATCATGATAGCCGCTCAGGGAACGACCATCACTCATGCTCGTCGAATGTGGGGATTGGGCATTCAGGCCTTGCAGGATATATTGGATCAGTCTAACTTTGACACCTTTTAGGTAGAACATGGCTTATATTTTTCATAAATCCCCTGAAATTCGTGAACGGGAACGACTGAAACTGATCGAACGTTACCACGACCCTGCCACCAAAGAACGACTGTTGGGGACAGGACTCAAACCTGGATGGCGCTGTTTGGAAGTGGGACCGGGAGCAGGATCCATTCTCCGGTGGCTTTCCCGAACAGTAGGAAAAAACGGTAAAGTCATTGGGGTAGATATTAACCCCCAAGTCAAGATTTCCCGGAAATCAGAATCCCTCGAGATTATTCAGGTAGATATTGCTCACGCACCACTCCCTCAGGAATATTTTCATGTCGCCCACGCTCGTTTTACCCTTATTCATACTCCTCATGGGAAAAAAGCCTTGCGACAGGTATTCCACGCTTTACGACCCGGAGGATGCCTGGTGCTAGAAGAGCCAGACTTTACCGCCGCCCAAGTCCTAGCTGGTCCCCCTTCATGGACACAATCTGTTCATCGCGTCCAGCAAGCGATTCTGGAGATGTTTCGTGAATCTGGATTGAATCCTGCCTTTGGCCTATGCCTTCCAAAATTGATCCATCAACTAGGATATACCCAACTCACTGTTCACCACCATGCTCCGATTACTCGAGGCAATTCCGCTATGGCGAACATTATGAGTCTTTCTGCTCAACAATTAACTCAAAAATATTTAGCAACCGGACTGGTGACAAGGCGTGACATCAACAACTATTGTCGCTTTGCTCAGTCCCCTACCTCCTGGGCCATCCATTATGGGACGATTGCGGTGGTTGCCAGAAAGCCGAGGAAGCGACGAGCAAAAAGCTAAACCTGGATTTGGTGCGTGTTGGCTACACTTGTGAGGGGCAGACCTCTAGTCGAGACATGGTACTGGGTGGTATAAAGGATGGGTCGAATGAGAGAATTTTTGAACAATCCCGCGTTCATTTTCTAGAAGGAGTCCGGAATGAATGATTCGTCTACGTCATCGTCTGCCAGCCCTGAAATCGCCACATTGGGAGGCGGTTGTTTTTGGTGTTTAGAGGCGGTGTATGACCAACTGAAAGGCGTGAGCAGCGTGGAGTCGGGGTATATGGGAGGATCCGTTCTCAATCCCACCTATGAAGCAATCTGTACCGGGAGAACTGGACATGCCGAAGTCATCCAAATTACCTTTGATCCCGCTCTTATTTCATATCGTGAAATATTGGAAATATTTTTTGCGACTCACGACCCTACCACGCTGAATCAGCAAGGCAATGATATTGGCACCCAATATCGATCGTCCATTTTTTTTCATTCTCCCGATCAACAACAGACAGCCAAAGAAGTTATTTCCACATTCACTGATGAACAAGTTTTTTCTTCTCCCATTGTCACAGAAGTGGTGCAAGTGGAAACATTTTATATGGCCGAAGATTATCACCAGGAATACTTTATTCAAAATCCCTCCCAACCCTACTGTGCCTACTTGATCAGTCCAAAGCTGGCAAAATTTCGAAAACAATTTGCAGAAAAACTGAAAGCCTAGCTCTCCGGGTCTTCACAAGACAGGCCACCTTCAAGAAAATCCTGGGATTTTTGATTCCCTTTTTTCACAGTTTTGGCATGACAGCCAATTTTTCCACCAAACCAGCGTGAAATTTGGGGGAACCTAACTGATAAGATTTAGCCTGCCGTTTCCGCATTTTCTACCAAAGAGGACCAGATCTCTATGACACATCCGGCAACTCCAGAACGAATTATGGAATTGGGCATGGCCTTTTGGGGGTCGAAGACGCTACTCAGTGGAGTGGAATTAGGGATATTCACCGAGTTGGCCAAGGAGCCTTTAGATGCCACGACCCTCCAAACTCGTTTAGGACTTCATCCCCGGAGCGCACGAGATTTTTTTGACGCTCTCGTGTCATTAGGCATGCTGGATCGACAAAATGGAAAGTATTGTAATTCCCCAGACACCGACCTCTATCTCGATCGGCGCCCAATCTTCCTATCTCGGCGGATGGCTGGAAATGATCAATGCCCGTGTTTACGGATTTTGGGGGTCCCTTACAGAAGGATTACGCACAGGGCTTCCCCAAAATGAGGTCAAGGAGGGGAAAAACTTTTTTGCTGAACTCTATGCCGACCCGACACGATTAAAACAATTTCTTCAATCGATGACGGGTTTAAGTTTGGGAGCCAGCACACACATTGCCGAACAGTTTCCATGGAAACAATATCACACCTTTTTCGATATTGGCTCGGCACAAGGAGGACTGGTCGTTCAAGTGGGCATGAAACATTCTCACCTTACAGGTGGGGGATTCAACCTTCCCATGACAGGCCCTATATTTGAGGAGTACCTCAGTTCTTTTGGATTAGGCCATCGATTCCGTTTTCAACCAGGTGATTTCTTTACCGATCCCCTTCCCCAAGCCGACGTCCTGTCCATGGGTCACATCCTTCACGATTGGAATCTGGAAGAGAAAAAATTGTTGATTACGAAAGCCTACGACGCCTTACCACCTAACGGAGCGTTGATCATTTTTGAATCACTCATTGACGATGACCGTCGCACCAATACCTTTGGATTACTGATGAGTCTCAATATGCTTATTGAGTTGCCAGGTGGATTTGATTATACCGGGGCAGATTGCCAAGGCTGGCTGGCGGAAGCAGGCTTTCGGGAAACTCGGGTGGAACATCTGGTTGGACCAGATTCCATGGTCATTGGGATTAAGTAACTGGCGATCTTATCCTTTCATTTTTTTTATTTTTCCTAGGTGTGATTAAGGCCTCTCCTCTTTCCTCACCCCTAATCATTGAAGCTACAATGAAAAGAACACGGGCTTTTTTTCGATCTGCACCCAAGAATCTGGGGAAACGGTCACTTTGGATGGAAGAGCCGTAAAGTCAAACACCTTACGGTCCATGAGGTGGGACAGTGATACATTGGTCAGTGCCGACAACATACTATCTTTGCAGCGGAGGAATTGGTGTTCCCATTCTTCCAGAATGGCCTTGACTTTTTGCCGCTGTAAATTTTTCTGGGATCCACAGAGGTCACAAGGAATAAGTGGAAACTGTTTCAATTCGGCATATCGTTCCAGATCTGTTTCCTCCACATACACTAAGGGTCGAATGACGGTATGTACCCCATCTTCGGACACGAGCTTGGGAGCCATCGAAGCCAATTTCCCTCCCGTCAGTAAATTCATCAAGAGTGTTTCTAATAAATCTTCACGATGATGCCCTAACGCAATTTTGGTAGCTTTTAATTCGGTGGCTACACGATAGAGATGTCCCCGTCGAAGACGAGAACAGAGGGAACATGTCGTCTGCCCTTCCGGAATAATACGTTTCACCACGGAATAGGTATCTTGTTCCTCAATATGAAACGGCACACCCAATTGGGTCAGATAGTCAGACAGCACATGTTCCGGAAACCCTGGTTGTTTTTGATCTAAATTAACCGCGACAAGCTCAAACTGGATCGGCGCACGTTGCTGCAGGGCCAGCAAGACATCCAGAAGGGCAAAACTATCTTTCCCTCCTGAAATACAGACCATAATCCGATCACCCTGTTGGATCATGTCATAATCCGCAAGAGCTTGCCCGACTCGGCGACTGAGGCGTGTCTGAAGTTTTTCTTCTTCCGGAGACAATTTTTTCTTTTTCAACATTGGCTATTCCTCATGCTCACAATCCAAGACCTTTTACCCAACCCTCTTTTTAAATTCCGGTTGATGGAGGGGGTGAATCCAACTCCGTTTCTTGGAGATCTTGTTTTTTTAATACTTCCGTTTGTTCAAAGGGGATTCATCTCACCTTCCCCTCGTAGTATAATAGGAATCCTTCCATTACCCTAAACAGAAAGGGATACCATGCATACCAAACGACGCATTCATGATGCCATCGTAGGAGGCGTGATCACCGCTGGGATAGCCCTAGGTTATTGGGTAGACCCCCTATGGTTATGGGTTCCCGGCGCAATTGGAGTGACCCTTTTCCAAAGTGGCGTTACCGGATTTTGTCCCGTCTATTATGTGTTGGATAAATCTTGTTCATCGGAGTGATCAGATAATATTCCAACGACCTTTTATGAATCAGCCATGAACATTGGAGATTTTCAACACGTTCTTTTGATTTTTACTTATATGATTTCTTCACCACTTTTGGAATTTTCATCAAGACGTCCTGCAAGTTTTTTTATTGCCGACGAGATTTCCACTTCTATAGTAGTATTTGGTTGAAGGTCTTGAATCATTGGGGGAAGAGTTGCTATTTGGTCGAAGACATATGAACGAATTTTCTGTAGAGGTAAACCTGGGAACATTCTCTTGCCTTTTCTCATTACTGGTTCTAATAATGCCTTCCCACCTTGATGGTCCTGTTCTAAAGTGAGGATATCTTTGGTAATTCGTCCTTCATGGTCATAGTAACGATACACTTGTTTGGGACCTGGCCATGTGGCTTTTCCTTCCGATCGTTTTCGACAGGGACGTCCGGCATATTCCTGGAGCTTATAGACACAATCCAAGTAGGGAACGTCCGCTGAGGTCGTCATTTTTGTTCCAACCGCAAAGGCATTGATGGGTGCCTGTTGGGCCACTAATTGTTGTATCTCATATTCATCCAAATTCCCGCTGACGGTAATATCCACCGAGGTCAATCCACCTTCATCAAGAATCTGCCTGACTTTGGTCGCATGCATCGCCAGATCACCACTATCTAACCGGACACCTTGTATGGTAATTCCCTTTTCCTTGAGTTTTGAAGCTAGCCCCACCACATTTTGTGCTCCCTTTTCCGTATCATAGGTATCAATTAACAGGACCACATGCTGAGGATGCGACACAGAAAAATTCTCAAATGCGACTGATTCCTCTTCATGGGAAAGGATAAAGGAATGGGCCATCGTTCCCACTAACGGAATATCATACATTGCCCCTGCCAGCACGGTGGCGGTACTGGTACACCCGGCAAGATAACTGGCTCGAGCGGCCAGGACGGCAGCTTCAGCTCCATGAGCCCGACGGCATCCAAAATCCAAAACGGGTTTTCCGGAGGCGGCAAGAACCGTTCGGGCCGCTTTGGAAGCCACCAATGTTTGATAATGCAACAGATTAATCAAACGCGTTTCGATTAATTGTGCTTGGGGAAGCGGAGCGGAAACTCTCACGAGAGGTTCGTTAGCAAACCCTACCGTTCCCTCCGGCATAGCATGGACATCACCAGTAAATTTCAATTTTCCCAGGTACTCAACAAAAGACGAACTAAATCGTCCGGATTTTCCCAACCATTCCAATTCCCACGGCTCAAAGTGAAGGTCGGACAAATAGTCCATCAGGGGTGCAAGACCAGCAAATAGAAAAAACCCACGATTCGATGAGGTGCGTCGAATAAAAAATTCAAATATCGCCGTGTCTTCCATGCCCCGTTCCATATAACTTTGAAGCATGGTCAGTTGATAGAGATCTGTGAGCAGGGCCTTGTTGCTAATTTCCATGGTCATGTCGTTAAAATCAGAAATTCCTTTTGCAATCGATTATTGTTTCCTTAAGGAGTTTTTGCACAACGAAATCCAATGGTAGGAGATCGTTTCGTTGGGAAAGCCCCATTTCTGGTCGCCGCACGCAACAAATGAGATTTACTTCGCCACGATCCTCCCCGAACACTTTTATACCTTCCTGACTCCGGCCCCTGGGGATTTCGTTTTGGCATGATGGAATAATAATCGGGGCCAAACCAATCTCTGACCCATTCTTTGACATTTCCGGACATGTGACGCAAGCCATAGGGGCTTTCCCCACTTTCCCAACTATCCACGGCCGCCACCAACGGAATTTGGTGCACATGGTACAACTTAAATACGGCCAAATCGGAATTTGGGTCTTCCCTTCCCCATGGAAATAATTTGCCTTCTGTTCCCCGAGCTGCTTTTTCCCATTCTGCTTCTGTTGGCAGGCGTTTACCTTTGGCTTGACAAAAACTTTTGGCCTCCTCCCATGTCACAAACAACGCTGGCCACCGGGTCATGACATAATCTGGTAGAGAATGGACATCAATCAAATGCCAAATGAGATAGCGAAGAGGATCAGGCACAGAACGGTTTTGCGTCTGCAAAAATGTTAAATATTCCCCTAAACTTACTTCATCACGATCAATCTCAAAGAGATCTAACCAAATCGGTTGTTGTGGGAATTCCGTATCATCATATTGTCTTTCTAAACTAAATTGCTCATGGTCGCGACGAACCGTCCCCATCAGGAAATTTCCCTCGGGAATACGAATCATGGGAGAGGGTTGGGCCAAGCGAGCAATATCGGACAGATGAGGTTCTAATGCTGGAGGAGGCTCTTCCATTTCCATGGAAAACGCAGGTCCATTCCCTAGTCCAATTATTCCCCATAGCACCACGTTCATGGCACTGTTACCCATCAACCCACCAACCTTTCCCCAATATCCTGGCTGGGGATTATCTAATATTTTTCTAGTAAAAAATTTCTTCGTTACTTTCATCACATCCTTTACCTTCATGTTGAGAATCATGTTGCCATGAGGAGAGCACAACCTAATCCCCTTACCTTTTCTTTCTTGCCGCTAACCGTTTTAACAATATGGCCTTTTTCTTGAGAACATATTGGCTATTTTCATGTGGACGATAATGAAGGGGCCGAGGGATCACCGCAGCCAATCGAACTCCTTCTTCTCGTGAAAGTTGTTTCGTCGTCTTATGAAAATACTGTTGCGCTGCAGCCTCAATCCCAAATATTCCAGGACCCCATTCAATGATATTAAGATACACCTCCAAAATTCGTGGTTTATCGAGTTTCGCTTCCATCCAGAAGGCCATGAGCATTTCTCGAAATTTTCGCATGGGAGTTTTCGCCGTCGACAGGTATAAATTTTTGGCGACCTGTTGCGTAATGGTACTCCCACCTCTGGCAAATCCCCCCTTTTTGAGATTGGTCTGAGTGGACTCCCATACTTCATGCCAGTCTACTCCATGGTGGGAAAAAAATGCCCCATCTTCTCCGACAATAACCGCTTGACGAACATGTTGAGGGATGTTGGACAAAGGCATCCATGTGTGACGAATCTTTAGCTTGTGGCCCTCACGGTTTGCAGCCTCTTCACGGTGAAGCATCAGTGCACTTTTTTGAGGATTCTCTACTCGTAATTGCGCAATCCTTCCATAAGGAATCGTGAGAATTTCCGTAAGAATATAGGCCATCCCCAATAGGCACAATGCCTTGAATTTATGTTGTTTGGCCCATGTCACCATACGGTTTTTTCGTTTCATGTTCTCTTCAACATCACACCCACAATCCGTGCCACCCCTAGCGTGTTCAACCTAACACCCAAATCACCCAATCGATTACCCTACACGGGGTAGAACCTCTTGCCAATATTCTCCTTGAGTCTCTCAACCATTCGACTTCCCTGCAAATCTTCGGTACTCCTGTTTGTTCTACTTCCTGCTTTCCTCTGTTTCGTGGGATAATGACTCATCATGCTCAATACATTCACCAAAACTCGGGTCCCATTCACCCTCTATAAAACGATTCCCTTCCATCCTTATCCATTCGGAGTTTTCGCATGATGAAGGCTATGGTGCTAGACCACGAAGCCGATATCAGGACTTCCCCCCTCTCTCCTCGCGAAATTCCCCTTCCTAAACCTGGCCCAGGTCAGGTTCGGGTCAAAGTCAGTGTCTGTGGAGTGTGCCGAACAGACTTACATGTGGTGGAGGGAGAATTACCTGCGCTCACCCGCCCCATTATTCCTGGTCATGAGACCATTGGGTATGTCGACCAAATCGGGTCGGGAGTGACCCGAATACAAGAAGGTGATCGTGTTGGAATCGCTTGGCTTCAAGACACCTGTGGCTCTTGCGAATTCTGTCAGTCCAGCCGAGAAAATCTGTGTTCTCATGCCAAGTTTTCCGGTTACCACCTTCATGGCGGCTACGCAGAGTATGCTCTAGTGTCTGAATCATTTGCCTATCCCATCCCATCACTCTTTACAGACCAGGAAGCCGCTCCCCTTCTCTGTGCGGGAATTATTGGCTATCGAGCCTTAAAACGAAGTCAGATTAAACCAGGACAGCGGCTAGGACTGTATGGGTTTGGAGCTTCGGCGCATATTACTATTCAGATTGCTCGCCACTGGGGATGCTCGGTCTATGTCTCTTCTTTACACGAAAAGCATCGGACCCTTGCTCATGAGTTAGGAGCAGCATGGGTAGGAGGACCTGGGGAAATTCCCCCCGACAAATTGCAGGGGGCAATAATTTTTGCTCCGGCGGGTGAATTGGTTCCTCCCGCCCTAGAAGCCTTGGATAAAGGAGGGACCGTTGCGCTGGCGGGGATTTATATGACGGATATTCCTTCTTTACACTACCATCGTCATCTTTTTCATGAGCATACCTTACAAAGTGTCACCGCTAACACGAAACAAGATGGACTGGACCTTTTCCAGGAGGCTTCGGACATTCCCATACGGACCTCGACACAATGTTTTCCACTGGAAGGCGCCAACCTCGCCCTTCAACAATTAAAGGCTGGAACCATCAACGGCGCGGCTGTGCTGACAGTTTCCTGAAACCCTGGTCAGGGATTGAAGTTTCTGTTTGGGTGCACATTAATTCTCTACTCCCGGGACACCCACCCGACTCTTTCTCATTTTTATGGGGAATGGGGGTCTACTAGTAAACGAGGGGACAACATAACAGGAGGAATTGAAAACTTCAGGAAGCGATTTAGTGGGCCAACGCCTGAGCGACGGCTGAAATAATTTCACCAAAGTTTGGGGGTTTTTCTAATACGGCACGTGCACCTGCCCGAAGCGCCCGGTCTCTTTCAGCCATGCTTAGGTCTCCTGTAAAGAAGATGACTGGGGGATTCTTTCCACCTTTTTCTGCTAACTTTTCCAAGAATTCCACGCCATTGAGAACAGGCATTCGATTGTCAGTAATCACTAAATCAAAATGTTCATGCTCTAAATATTCCAAAGCCTCCGCACCGTTTTCGGCTTCTTTGCAATGATAGCCCTGCGATTCTAATACCGCACGAAGCGTGCTTCTTACAGCCACTTCATCATCAACCAGGAGCACCTCTCCTCTTGGTACGTTCTCTTCCATGCTTTGGTTCCCCCCTAAAGAGGCCTTTGACGTGAATTAGGCTCATTCTCCTATTTGTTGCCCCATCAGCGTCAATAACCCAAAAGAGGGGGTACCCCCCCCTACATTCCGGAAGGCTTGTGGTTGGAATTTGGCCTTAATAGCCAACTATTTCAAAAAAACCAGGGGAGGTGGTGGTCCTTGGATGCCTTTGTGAGGAAAATCTGAAGTTTCAAGGAAGGCGACACATTAAAAGGAACAAGGGTATGGAAGGGGTTCATCCTGAGAGCAGGAAAAGCAGACCGCTCTCATGCCGGTTTTTTTGCCAAAAGACCGAAATGACAACAGCAGACAGAAGCTCATACAGAGCAGGAAAATTTCTAGCCCCCTAAAGTTGTTCGTTGGAAGATCGGCGCAGGGAACTGGCTAACCCCATGAAGGAGAGGGTATAGATTAACCATTTGGACGGATCAAAATTGTACCAGCGTGGGCCATTTCGGTAATCACTTTGATACATGTGATGGTAATTATGGTACCCCTCACCGAACGTAAGAAGAGAAACAAACCAACTATCTCTACTTGAATCTTGGGTACCATGGGGTTGGTTTCCCCAAATATGGCAGACTGAATTGATACAAAATGTAGAATTCAAGACGAAAAAGGTTCGGCCTAACCCGGCCAACAGAAAACATCCCAGTCCGCCTATCCAGCCGTCGTACATAAACCCAATAAAAAATGGCAAAATGAGCCCGGATAGAATAATGGGCACGTAATATTTATCTTGCCACATCACAACGGGATCTTGTTTCAGACGGGACGCATACTTTTCATCCTTATGAGGATCCTTCCAAAATAGCCACCCACAATGGCTATACCAAAAGCCCAACTTGGCATTGTAGGGATCTTCTTCCTGATCACAGCGTGCATGATGTCGAATGTGATCAGCAGCCCACTTAAGGACTGAATTTTCCAAGGCTAGCCCACCTGCAATCAGTAAGATTCGCTTGACCCAATCAGGACAATTAAAACTCCGATGGGCGCACAGCCTATGGTATCCCACGGTAATTCCTAAACCCGAACAGATATAGAGAAAGACAAACAGGCTCCAATCGACCCATGAATAGTCATAGAAGTAGGCAAACATTGGTAATCCAATTATGGCCCCTACATTCACAAGAGAAAATAAAATGGTTGTTAGATAAGCAAATGGTCTTTCCGGGACAGCTTCCCCAGACAACGAATCAGTGGTCATAATCTCAATTCCTCTTCCCAACTATACCGTTACAATTAAATAAATTTCTTGGTCAATGCCCATTATCCTCAGGGGTATTCCTATCCCCATTTTTTTCCCTTACCTTTGTGTTTCGGCATCTTCCCAAGACTATTGATTCCAGGCCACATGACTGAGAACCTGAACCTGTCTCCCATAGCCTATCACCTGTCTATTTGGAATCCCTCGTTTTAGATTAGGTGAAGTTTTGGGAAGATATCACGATTTTTCTTAAGGTAAGTCCTTTTAGAATACCTTGGAGCATGTTGATTGTAAAGTCAAAAGATCTTTGGTGCTTTCTTTTTCTCCTTAACTTTCCTAGGTTGAACTACTCTTTTCTTACACTCCATCCGGGTATATACAACACTATTTCCGACTAGACTGCCCGAGATATCTGTTCAATCACCTAAGGTATTTAACGAGGGTCCCTTGTTCAACATTAACATTTCCCCAAAATGGGTCTAAGGCAAGGGGGAGCTCGGGAAAAGCCAACGTGAAACTCTCCTCAGTCCAGTTGGCTCGGTTCAGCCATCCACCTGACACTTTCCACGAGATAATCATTTAAGGAATTTCGCCGATTGGAATCGCATTGGGTAAAGAAGATGCCTCTTGGCTCGGCACATGGAACGATGTGGAAAAATTCACAAAAAATAGGGTTCCTTCCCCTACCACACTTTTCACTTCTATCGATCCACCATGAGCTTGCACGATCTGCCGAACGATGGTTAATCCTATCCCAGTCCCTTCCCGTTCCTGGTTTTCATGCTTCGTGGTAAAATAGGGTTCAAAAATAAACTCCAGTTCTTTTTCCGGAATCCCCTTTCCATTATCCTTCACCACCACTTGGACGAAATTTTTTCCAGATACTCTTTTTTGATGTTGCGTGGACAGGGAAATGACTCCCCCTTCCTCCCCCAGCGAATCGATCGCGTTGGAAATCAGGTTAAGGAACACCTGTTGGATTTGTTGTCGGTCAAGAGACAAAAGGGGAATGTCGAAGCCGTAATATTCTGCGATCTGAATGGCTTTCCCATTCACATTTAATTTACTCGCATTCACACATGCCTCGAGGATCTCATTGAGATTTTCAAGCTGGAGATGAAGGGACCTCTGTTCGGAATAATCTAAAATCTCTTGGGTAAGACGTTCAATTCTCGCGATATCGTCCGTAACAATTTTCCCAAACTTTCGAAGAAACTCATGATTTCCCACACGCTTGGGGGCCAATTGGACAAAGGTCTTTATGGACGTCAGAGGATTGCGGACTTCGTGAGCAAACCCACCAGCCATGATTTCCAAAGACTGTAAACGGTGCGTTCGTTCCATTAAAGATTGAGTCTGCTTGAGGTCCTGGTACATCATGGCATTATCCAACGCAATGGCCGCATTGTGCGATAAAGAAGTAAAGAGCTGGATCTCATCGGGGGAATACTGACGATGATCTTGCCGACTCCCTAGGGTGCAAAATCCAATGAGTCGATTCTTGTTATTGATGAATGGCACACACACTTCCGTATGTAACAATCGCACACTGTCAAGAACTGAAACCGACCCGTGACCTCTTCGAACATGTTCTACTTCTTCTCGAACTAAGGACTTGTGGAATTTTCTGAGCCACAGAGGCAAATCCTCACCAACAGAAATCCGTGCTGGTGCAGAAGGGGGCAGTTGTGACCC
Organism: uncultured Nitrospiraceae bacterium; assembly: GCA_964555115.1. GTDB lineage: Bacteria > Nitrospirota > Nitrospiria > Nitrospirales > UBA8639 > CAZKRH01. The sequence continues at coordinate 34,066 of CAZKRH010000172.1, forward strand.
CGCAATCGAGACGGGGGAATACGCCGCTTTACTCTCATCTAATGTGTAGAGGATTGCATGTTGAACTCCCAACACTTTTACCAAGGTTTGGACGATTTCATCCGTCAAAATTTTAAAATCTAAAATTCCCACCAACGCTTTTGAAAAATTCGAAATGGTTTGGACGGTATCATACCGCCTTTTAAACAAGGTTCGCTTGAGGGCTTCCTCAGTCCGAAGTTTGATGGAATAGGCCCCAAATACCACCAAAAGAAACGTCAGGAGGAGGATGGCGGAAAAGGGATAACTGATGGACCCGAAATAAGTTTGTTGTGCCCAAAGGAGAAATCCATAGGCCGGAACTGTCGCCATCAACACCAGGGCCAAATAGGCAATACTTTTTTCAAACGCCAAAGAAATATCCATGAACCGGTATCGGACAATCGCATAGGCCATGACCACCGGATACACAGCAATAGCGAAATGTCCCCAGGGGTAGAGATCAAGGCCAAAAATTGGCAGGAACCCTAGTGAACCCCCGGAATACCCAATTGCTGTGGCCAGGAAAAAATACTGTACCTGACTACGCTTGATGTCCGTTGAATGACGATAGGCCTGGATGAGCAACGCATGGCTGTACAGGATGAGCCCCAGCCATAGAATGGTGAAAAACGATACGAGTAGGAAACCGGGCTTTGGGTAATAAAAGGAAGAAAACGTCAACCGAACGCTGGAGAAAAACTGATCTGACAAAAGAATACAAGGGAAAAACCCAACCCCAGCTATGTAACAGGATTGCAACAAGCGAGGTTTATGGATTTGACAAAATACACAGACAAAATGAAAAAATAATATCGGAATCCACACCACACAGAAGGCAAAAGATAGACGCCACGCCCAAAGCGCCATGACCGGGTCAGATTCTAAGGCGATCCAGGTTGACCCAATTCCCCACCCACCGACCATGGTCATAAAAGCAAACCAAATCTGATTCATTCTCCGGTTGGGGTTGGCCCAACATACGAAAAAGCCGAATAAGAGTGAACTCACCCCTGTTAAGATTCCTGCGACTGCAAAAGCATTCATTTTTGAACCAACCTCATCACCGTGAACATGTGCGGATTCAAACCAATAGCCCGCCTTAGGACCTGAGAGAAAATAACTTGGACCATATCGCGCCAAGAATTGGGTCGGATTTGGACAGAACGATTGAGAAAAACCCGAGGCATAACACAGCTATGGTGAGGGTATTTCGATTGAGGCCCGGTCAAAGATGGCCCGAAGATTGGATGCGAGATGTCCAAATTATTTTCTCTCAGGTCCTTAGGAGAGGATATTATGAGCTAATCTTAAAAAAGAGGCCACCAAAAATGATTCTCCTATTGGCCTGTTGAAAAAATCCACAATGGCGTGCTCTGAGTTAGTCGCTGGTTGCTCGTTGCTGGTCGCTAGTATTTTAGGATCTTGCACTTCCTATTTTTCTAGCAACGAGAGACGAGCAACAAGCTACAAATCCCATGTTTTCTGTTTATGTGGCCTTGTTGAACCGTCCCTGTTCCTTCCGCATTTTTAAATCTTGTGTTAATCCAACCTGCTATCGAGGAAAATTTTTGTTATTCCGCAACTTCCCCTTTTAAAAAACAGGAGTCCCCAGAATATCGCCACTGACATGGCAAATCTACCGCATTCGAACTTATATTTTCCGTGATAGATCGAGGAACTTTGAGGAGGAGAGAAAAACGAGAAAGGATTTATTAAAAAATCGGTGACCTGCCCTGCTTACACACATTACATGGGAGGCCACCGATTTATTCCCTTCTCAAAGAATCAGGCTGCATATTCGTGGGGGCTCACACTGACTCCCTTTGTTGGAGAAAAATGTTTGTAGCACGCTTCCAAGGCCATGAGAAAGTATTCCATACTTCGTTGAGCCACCTGGGTCACGTTGCGTTTCATGTCTTCGTGTAATGTCGACCGCTTGATGATTTCTAAGGCTTCCAGTGGATGAGCTTCATCATATCGGGAATGATTGTTCATCCACGCACATGCACGTTTAGATAATCGAATGCCATATCGTCCGTCATATTTTGGAAACCCTTTCAATACCTCCCGAGCAATACCTTGAGTCGTTCCTTCAACCGCATAGGTCATGGCACTCATACTTTCCGCTAAACTTCCACGGAGGTTGATAGACCACATAAAATGAGTCAGCGCTTCCACTTCGGGAATGACTTGGGTCGCATCCAGTTCTTCTCCACTGATCCCAAAAGCTTCGGTCATCTGTCTCCATTGCTTGGCATGCCATTTTTCAATTCGAACATTATCAATCAAAATTTCCCGAGAGAGGGCATCGGGGGCTTTGGCGATATTGAGAGCGATCCACTGCGGGAATGTTTCAATGAAAGGATACAGTTGAATAAGCCACCCTCGCATTTGACAGAGAGATAACACCCCTCTTGAAGTTTCCTCTACCAGCCGACATTGCCAGACCCGCTTTTGGTACGGCTCCACATCCTTGATATAATCCTTTATCCAGTCTGGATGAGGAGAAAAGTGATGTTTAGAACTTTTACTGAGCACTTGCCCAGTCGGAGCATAGGTAGGATGTAGATGCCCGACGGATGACATTGGAAACCTCCATAAAAATGCATGAATAACAATGAATTAATCCTTGTCCCGATCTGTGTTCTTTCATGTCTTCTATGGCAAATCCTCTGCCAAGATTTGGCAAGACTTGGCCCAATTTCAATCTCACGGCCGATAGATTCAATTTCCGAATCTGAAAGAATTTCAATAACTTGGATGGAAACTGAGAGCTTCAGGACATTACTAGCTTCCTAAAGAATGGAGAAGAAAATGTAAGGAAATTTGACGGACGTCAGGATTTTGACAGAGTGGGAGGGCAAAAAGTGTGAGATTTCCAACCAAGGCGTCAATTTTCCCAACAGGGAAGAGTGAACACCATGCATCAATTACAAAAAGTTTCTTTTTCCCCTTAATGAAATCTTCTGTTAGGGACAGACATATGTAGATAAAAAGTTTATCGTGACCATTCAGTCAAGTCAAAATAGGAAACCCCATCACCTCAAGCCATTTTGTTTACTCCATCTCAACGAGTTCAGGATCTTGGGGAGCATCGACATTCGTTAATTTTTCACGAAATTTTTTGATTTCCGCTTCGACGGCTTGAAAAACCAATCGAATGGCTTCCTCAAAGGTCTCCGCCTCCTTTCTCGCCGTCAGGGTATGTCTTGGGGGAACGGTTAAGACAATGAGAGCTTCTGCGTTATCCTTTCCTTTTTTGTGATGGGCATTCTTCGTGAGGGTCACCCGTGCATGAGTAATATTATTGACTCCATTTTGCACCGTGACCATTCGTTCTTGAATCTGTTGAGTCCAACGGGGAGTCATGCCCACATTCCTGGAGTCGATTTTTAAATCCATGTCTCCTCCTTTCACTTAACCTTATACCCATATTGGTTTCCCTAGTAACATTGTACCCCAAAAAAGGTCCTTTCTTAAAGAATTCTGTTCATTTTACCAGGAGAAGCTTTTGATTTTCCTCTTTCTCAATTACCATCACACTGAAAATGAACACCTTTGAGCAACGAAATGGAAATTTCCCTCAAAAATACCCAAGTTTTTGACGGAAATCCCACGGCTTCACTTATTTTCCTATTGCTACCCTGAACAACATTCAAGTACCATTGGCCCCATCATTTTCCAACCTTCTTTATCCGTTGAAGGAGTCCTTATGTCAAGCTCTCCCAGCCCCTCCCAATCCAAAGAAACCACTCTCGACCATGACATTGATCGAGTCAGAACTCAATTAAGTAACCTCAGGGACTTTATTATGGGAAACCCCCATGATGGCTCTATTGAGGAATTTGACCTGACAACGGAGGAACTCATTTCCGAGGTGTTTGGAAGTGCTTCCCCAATGCTTGATGCCTATCATTATGCTCAATTCGGAGAAGCTGGGGGATTGGTGAATTTAACGGAGGAAGCTCCAGAAAGTGCTAATCTTGATCACAACCGTCAAAGTCTCAGGCAACGCCAAAGAGTCCTTGAAAGTTGCGTGGGTGATTTGGAAGCCAGGCGGGCGGATGCCGCCAAAAAACATTCCCCCAAAGCCAAAGGTGGCCCGCGAGTAATAGAGTATATGTCCACGAAAATTCAGGCTATTTCGTTTGATGCCACACTCCAGGAAGCCGGCAAACGTCTCTACCAACAAAAAATTGGATCCCTATTGGTTAAAAATGGGGACGATTTTATTGGCAGTATCACGGAAACCGAATTGACCCGCGAAGTGATCGCACAGGGCCTTGATGCTCACACCACCACCGTGACCACTTGCATGCGCGAACCTCTTCTTACCATTGAATCGAGTGATCTCATTGTCGATGTGGTCCAAGTAATGAAAGAAAAGGCAACCAGGCACGTGGCGGTGACAGAAAGTGGTAAAATAATTGGGGTTATTTCAGTATCAGATGTTCTACGGTATTATTCCGGGATCAAATAAATTGGTGAAATACTGGGGTATCCCTTTCCCAAAGCCATGACATCCTTTTCTTGTTCTTGATTCTCAAGGTTTTCCTCATTTTTCCTAGGTGAATTCCCTATTCCCTTTTAGGAGGTAGGATCCCCCAAATTGGCATATTCCCCGCCCCCTCTTTGATTTCCCCGAAGGTGACGACTACCCTCAATTAAACATTTTTTTTATTTCTCAGGACAAATCCCTCAACGGATTATGGGAAATAAAAAAATTAGGCCTTCCCGGTAGAACTCACCCTTAAGATCTTCCATGAATACAACCGAAAGGACACTATACGGGCACAGTGTCATAAATTGTGCCATTTTGACTCTATAAAATTTGGTGCGTAGTTATGCGTAGTTATATGTCCACTGAAGCCATCGTAGATCAAGACCTTGAACCCAAAGAACAAATTCGAGGCGATTTACAGGAACGCATTGAGTCAGATTCTCTTGATCTCCCTCTTCTTCCCCAAGTCGCCAATCAGGTTATGACCCTGAGCCAAGACCCAGATGCTGATGCGGCCAAATTATCTTCACTGATCCATCAAGACCAAGCACTTGCTGGACAAATTTTGCGAATCGCGAACTCTCCTGCTTATATGCCTCGTTCGACCATCGTGTCTCTTCAACAAGCGGTCTCCTGGCTAGGCATGAAAATGCTTGCGGATCTGGCATTAATGGTTTCCTTTCAAAATGGAGTGTTTCGCGTTGAAGGCTATGATCCAGAGATTAAAGTCATGTGGAAGCATGCGTTAGCCACCGCCCTCTATGGAAAAGAAATTGCTCGAATGAAAAGACACAACGTTGAAAACGCGTTTTTATGTGGGTTGCTTCATACCATGGGAAAACCTGTTGTTCTTCATACGGTCGTTGACATTCAGAAAAAATATGGCGTGACCCTTTCCTGGGACATCATGAACACCTTCCTGACTGACTTACATGTTCAAGTGGGAGTCAAACTCGCCACCTCGTGGGAATTACCCGCTCAAGTCATCGAATCCATTATGTACTATGCCAATTATTCACAAGCTCCTTCCACGAACAAAACAGCCATGGCTACCTGTTTAGCCGATTATTTAGCTTCGTCCCTCCTTGGTCAAACTGCGCAAGACGAAGAAGTTCTTCGCTCCCTCCCAGTCATTCAGGACCTCAACCTGTATCCTGAGGATGTGACGGCCCTCCTAGAACAAGGCCCGACTATACTACAAACGGTTGACTCCATGGCTGTATGAACACTACGCAACATTTCGACATCATTGTTATTGGCAGTGGTCCGGCTGGCCAAAAAGCCGCCATCCAAGGAGCCAAAGCCGGCAAACACGTGGCCCTTATTGAACGGGAACGTGCCGTCGGAGGTGCCTGCGTCCATCAGGGAACCATCCCCAGTAAAACTCTTCGCGAAAGTGCTCTCAACATGATGCGATTTAAAAGCACCATGAATGTGATTGACTTCAAACTGCGGGATGACCTGAAAGTGGAAAGCCTGACCCAACGCTTAGACCAGGTTATTACAGCCCATTCCGCGTTTATAGAAGACCAATTAAACCGAAACGGCATTACTCGATTTTACGGCCGGGGAAAATTCCTTTCTGCTCTAGATCTTCAGGTGTCGTCTCCCCGTGGTGAGACCCACACACTCACTGGAGATCTGATCATCATTGCCACGGGGTCCCGCCCTCGGACTCCAGAAAATATTCCGGTGGATCATGAGCATATCCTCGATGCCGACTCGATTCTCTCTTTACTCTATTTACCCAAATCATTAACTGTATTGGGAGGAGGTGTGATCTCCTGTGAATACGCCTCCATTTTTGGGTTGTTGGGAGTGCAGGTTACCATCATTGATTCGGGAGATCGCCCCGTCCGTTTTTTGGATCCTGAAATAACTGAAGGATTTACTCAGGCTTTTTCGGACGATGGAGGACATTATCGCGGTAATGAAAAAATATCTGAAGTACGGTGGGACGGTCTTTCTAAAGTGTTGACCACCTTAGAGACTGGAGAAGTGCTTGAGAGCGAAAAACTCTTGGTGGCCCTAGGCCGAGTGGCGAATATCGAAGGGTTACAACTGGACGCCGTGGGGTTAGCGCCTACACCTAGAGGGCTCATCCCCGTCAACGAACATTGTCAAACTTCGGTCCCTCATATTTACGCAGTTGGGGATGTCATCGGTCCTCCGTCTCTGGCCTCTTGTTCCATGGAGCAAGGGCGCCGAGCTGTCTGTCATGCCTTAAGCCTCGATCCAGGTTGTTCTCCAGATTGTATTCCCATGGGCATTTACACCGTTCCGGAAATGGCGAGCGTGGGACTGACCGAAGAAGAAACGAGGGAGAAATTTGGAGGAGCCATGGTGGGGCGAGCACGATTTAGTGAAATTGCCCGTGGACAAATTTCCGGCATGACCAATGGTCTGCTTAAAATGGTGGCTGACCCTCAGGGAGAAAAACTTCTGGGGATCCATATTGTTGGAGAGGGAGCTACTGAATTAATCCATATCGGACAAATGGGCCTCCTCAACCACATTGACGTAAACCTCTTTGTCGAAAATATTTTTAACTTCCCCACCCTGGCCGAAGCTTACCGAGTCGCGGCTCTCGACATCGCCAAACAACGCCCTCACTAATTACCCGTCACCCTTATTCCTCACGTAAGCTTCTTTCCCGATTCGACTGACAACCTTTTCCGCATAATCTTCTTCCATCGAATCCACCTCTATAGTATGAGCTCGCTCTTCAGGACGTAACGCCTCAGCCATGACCAATTGTTCTTCCAGAACTTTAAGAGAAGCCTCCGAAACACTTACTGGCTTCTGGAGGCGTTGGCCAATCCGACGCCTCAATTCATCTGGGGGCGCCTGTATATCCAGAAGTACCATAGGGACCTGACACCAGTTAGCTAATTGGGAAAATGCCTGGCGGTCCTTATACCTCAGAAAGGTGGCATCCACCACAACGGAGTACCCACTCTTGAGTAAATCCTTTGTAAGTTCTTTCAATTTTTCATAGGTCCTGTCGGTCATTGCGGAACTATACACTGAAGACGATTGTTCCATTGGAGTCTTGGCCTCTGAATGAAATCCCAGCAATCGCTTCCGCTCCACATCTGAACGTACTCGAATGACATCTATCTTTTTGAGTAAAAAATCAGAAACTGTCGATTTTCCAGACCCTGACAGGCCATGCATGATACACAAAAACGGTTTGGGTGGATGGGTGAGTTGAGTAGCGACACGAAGGTATCGAACACATTCCCTCTCAAATGACGCTTGGCCCGCCTCTTTTTCATGGGTTGCCTGACATGACAGCGCTGCCACTTTTGCTCTCACCAAGGCACGATACACCTTATAGAACCTCACGACCGTGAGTCCTGCATAATCACCCGTCTTTTCTAAATACCGATTTAAAAACGGTGATGCCAGATCTGGATGATGGGCTACCTCTAAATCCATCACGAAGAAGGCAACTTCACTCAACACATCAATCCATCGCAACGTAGGATTAAATTCAAGACAATCAAACGCCATGACATGATCCTTCCACAGAATCACATTCGCCAAATGAAGATCCCCATGACACTCCCGAATGAACCCATCTTGTTTGCGGTGGATAAATGTTGATCGTCGAGCTTCCCATTCCGTCTGCATCCATTCTCCAAGATGGTTCAGGATTGTTTGGTCAATTGATTGAGGAAAAATACGCGCTACATCATCCAGACATTCTTGAACAGGATTCCTGAGTACCTCAGGAGTTCCATACAACGTTTCATGTCCCGCCACCTCACTGTCTGAGTGAAAGGAAGCAAGATCCTCAGCAAATTGTAATATATGACGCTCCTGCACCCCTCCTTTAGTTAGAAGTTCATCCAATCTCTTTTCTTGGGTAAATTGTTGCATTTGAACAGCATATTCAATGGGCAATCCTTGTGATTCAAATGTTGGATTCAATGAAGATCCAAAGATCGGGAGGACCTTGTTGTATAATTGCGGAGCCAATCGCTTATTCAGTCGCATTTCCTCCTCACAAAAGAATTTTCGCTTACCCAAGGTCGTAAAGTTGACAAATCCGAAATCGACAGACTTTTTTATTTTATAGGCGAAGGGGCCCGTTAAGAGAACCCAGGAAATATGGGTTTCGATAACCTGAAACTTGGTAATGGAGTGGGGATAGAGAGAAGGATCCTGAAGAGCTTGAATGAGGTGGGCTTGTTCGCTGTGTTCCATAAATTATCATAAGGATTCTTTATTGATTTGTGAACTATTGGGTGACCGTCCCGATCAACCGTTTTTTAAGGGCCTTCCCATACGCCTTGATATTCCTTCAACAGAACTCATGAGCAAAGATCGACCATGCTATTTTTCCATCCAACGGCTTAAGACACATTGTCTATAACAAAGACAACCTGCCAAAATTATTGACAACAAATGGCCCTCTCCCCAAATTATCTTTCACATTTAATCTGTATTTTCCAAGCAGGCCAAAGCGTAAAAAGGTATTGTTTTAAAGGCTTTTGTTAGGGCGAACCCTAAAGACTGGTCAAATATGTATAATATGAAAGAAATATTTAAAAACTTGGTATTGGGCTTGCATCCTACATATTTAATGAAACAGCAGGTGACATGCCAGGAACTAAGAGAATGACCAATCTTTTTCCCCTTAGACTATTCCTTTCCCGCCCCTTTCGGATGTGCATATTCAGTGCAATCATTAGTGGAATGCTTTTCCCCAGTTTGTCGTTCGGCGCAGCGCCCGCCTACCCCCTGAAACGATTAAGTCAGCTTTCCGTTCCCATTCTCGGGCTCACATTGAACGAGGATAATCAGGTGAGTGGCATTGTCACGCATGTCATGATAATTTTTTATGAAAGGCAAGACCATTACGGATTGAATATTCGATTCGGCGCCTTACCAGGACGGTTCTCTCCTTTAGCGCAAGAAGCGGTTCATCAGGCCATTCTTCGTGCGGCAAAAGCGGCTCAGTTGGACTCAAAATCATGGACGGTCTTTCTGACTTTTCCCTATCGGGGATTGACGATGTATGGAGATAGTCTGTCCGCGATGATTGGGCTGAGCGTTTTGGCACTAGCCAAAGGAGAATCCATTATTTATGGACGTTCTCTCACAGGAACCATCACGGAAGAGGGGAACATTGGTCGGGTAGGGGGTATTCCCCAGAAAATATTAGCTGCTCATTCCAAACAATTGGAAAGGGTTCTTATTCCCGAAGAATATGATATCGGAGATGGAGACTGGGAAACCCCTTTCTTAATGCATATTTCTCCCGTGGGGACCGTGAGTCAAGCGTATTTTGCCCTCACAGGACAGGCCCTTTTTTCTTCAGGGTAAATTCACACGCTTGAAGTCAGTATGATATTTTTGGAGTGTTCTTACCTTTCCTTTTTCTCTCTTTGCTTATCCACCACACCTATTCCCTCATAATTAAAGAGTTTTCCACATACAGAATAGAGTAAAAGGTTCATAATATTGAAGGTCATTCAATACAGATAATTTAACCTAGAAACGGCAGTTGGGCGCAAAACAGTCATGTAAGATATTGGGGTGCATGATGAAATAAAAAATTCGTAGACACCTCGTTGGTGATGAGACATTTTTTAATTGTGCCAGGAGCTTGCGCGGACTTTTGTGATCCAACTGCTGTTACTAGGTTTATGGACCCATCATAAATTTTTCACCTCATGCAAGATTCCAATCCCAAATTGACGAGGCCCTTGTTCCCGGAACATGAACAGCTTAGGGTGGCTCGTGCTCATATGGTCAACCAACAAATCGTGGCCAGGAGCATTACAGATTCTTTGGTCATCCGAGCCATGCAGGAAATCCCGCGTCATTATTTTGTCCAGGAAAGTGACATCCCTTCTGCCTACGAAGACCATCCACTCTCAATTGGTTTGAATCAAACCATCTCTCAGCCTTTTATTGTTGCCTTTATGACCGAATGCCTTCGCCTCCAAGGAACAGAAAAGGTTCTTGAAATCGGAACGGGTTCTGGATACCAAACGGCTATTTTGTCCAGCATAGTCTCCACCGTGTTTTCAATAGAAATTCATGAACCCTTGCAGTCCCAAGCCAGGCAAACCCTGAACAGATTGGGTATCAATAATGTCTTCTTTCGGCAGGGAGATGGACATCACGGTTGGCCCGAAGAAGCACCCTTTGATTCCATCATCGTTACGGCTGCCCCTGAAGATATTCCTCAACCGCTTCTCCATCAGCTTGGTAAAGGAGGTCGCCTTATCACCCCGCTGGGGAAAGACACTCAACGTTTGGTATTGATAGAACATACCGCTCAAGGTTTTACCCACAATGAACTGTTACCAGTTGCTTTCGTCCCAATGACCAAAGGAAAGGGGCTGTTTCCCTAAATGTGTCGCTCCCCCCTTAACTCCAGACCTTTCTCTACATCTTAACGAACAGGCATTTCGAGGAGAAAACCATGAGAACACCCCATCTCGTCCACCAACTGAAACTGCAGAAATTTGGATGGCTTCTAACAATTGGGATGCTCCTACATCCACCCAGTATGGTATTGGCCGTGGATCTCGTTTCTCAAACCTCTCTTCCACTCTCTCTGGCACAACAAGCTGCAACTGCAGCTCTGGACAAATGCCAAGAAGGAAACTACTGGGTCAGTGTCGCCGTGGTTGACCAAAGTGGAAATCTCCAAGTTCTCCTTCGCATGAATAATGCGGGACCCCACACCATCGACAGTAGTTCTCATAAGGCCTATACCGCTGCGAGCTTGCGACGCTCGACCAATCATTTGGCAGAACTCGTTTCCCAAAAACCTTCTCTGGCTGCCTTACGAGATATGAATGAAAAAATATTAATTCTTGGTGGGGGGCTCCCTATTAAGGTGAATGGGAAAATTGTGGGGGGAATTGGAGTGGGTGGTGCTCCCGGAGCTCACCTGGATGAAGCCTGCGCCCAGGCAGGGCTCACGGCAATTAACGCTGATAAGTAAATTGATTTTCTGTCATCAATAACAGGTAAATACCAATTGGCTCACCACTTTTTTACGCAACACAAGATTGTGCCACTTTCTTTCGAACAAGAGCTTGAGGGATGACCGTCAAGAGTGTATCTAAATCATACGGTTTAGCTAAAATGTCTACCGCACCTGATTGAAGAGCCTGGACTCGAACATGGTCTGTGGCATGACCCGTCATCATGATCACCGGAATGTTCATCGGACTTTTTAGAGAAGAAATTTTTTCCATAAATTGGAAACCATTGATAAGTGGCATTTCATAGTCCAAGAGGACAAGGTCATAGGGCATTTCCTGAACCTTGGACAAGGCCTGCAACCCATTCTCTGCTTCTTCACAAATATACCCTTGCGATTCTAAAATAATCCGCAGAATTTCTCGGGTATCAGGGTAATCTTCAACAATCAAAACACGGGCCATAAAGAGGCACTCCTTTTATTCATTCAGGGTTGGGGAAATTTTCTATGGAGCGGTTGGCTTTTTGTCAAAAAAGAGAAAGTCTAGTTCACCTGCAGTTCTTCTCCGGGCATTAATTTTCTATGAGCCCAACCCAGCCATACCATTTCTGGTGAAGGTGGGAAATGATTAAAGTTCTATCTGAAGCCGTAGCCTCTGATTAACACACAATGTTTTCTCCTAAGTTCATTGTTCGGAGGATATTGGAGTGCTGGTGGCACAATCCTTTTGTTTTTTTCTCCACCGAAAATAAGTATGTTCACTGATACCCAATTTTTGACAGATTCTCGGGATTGTGAGGCCCCTTGCCCGCTCAAGATCTGCTCGATGTAATTTAATTGTGATCTCTCGAGGAGAGTGGCGTTTCTTGTTCATTCTTCACGATTTGGCAATAGTTCATGTGTTCCTTTGGTCTTACTCCTTTGTCGGCATTTTCTTCTATTCCCTTGTCAGCATTCCTTGGTAGGGAAAAATTCTACAGAAACATCAATATTCTTAGACCATTCAATAAATCAAAAACACTCTGTGACGTGTTCATACATCTGAACTTTTTGCTCCTCACCCGGCTAAGATAGTTCATCGGTCTCCTCCAAAGTGGATGGTTCCACTTTCCCACCCAATTACGATACTATGTGAGGAATACAGGAAAATAATGGTAGTGGGATTTACTTTGTGAGGTCCTGCAGGTAAAACATTTGATCCATTTCGACAGAAAATCATGGGTAGGAAACACCTATGTTCGTTTGAGGGGAAAGGGGTAAGGCATGAGAGGGAATTTCTGGATTTTCCTGTCTTTGCTCATCCTTCTCGGCCTTGGCCAAGAAGGCTGTGACGGAACATCAACACCCACCACGAACGGGGAAAATCAGGTAGCCCTTGGGAGGGGAATAGTACTTGGAACCCTGGGAGCACAGCACAGTAATCTCGAACCTCCACCGGGAACATCTAAAATCATTGGGCAAGTTCAAGAGATTGAGGGTGGAGCCTACATTATAAAAAATCTACATGATTCCCCACAACGACTTCCAATTGATCAAAATACCTCCATTGATCGACCTGCTCATATTGGAGATTGGTTGGAAGCCTATGTTGACAGCTCTGGAAGAGCCAAGAGAATTCGGAATATAGATGACGAGATTATAGAGGCTTCGACAGATAGCGAAGAGCCTTAGGCTGTGGAAATTTTACCCTGACCCAAAAACCTTGATACTGATCAATGACCTCAGGACTGCAAAAGACGATATCAGTCCTTACTGATGATATGATGTTTTTGACTACAGGACCTAGAACACAGATGTAAGGATCCTATTAGGACCCGTTGAATAATTAAAAATTCCCTCGGTAGCAGGTTGGTCCTGATAGACACCCTCAAACACTAGAAGAAACAGGGACTGTTCAAAAAGGCTGCTTTCTCACCCGCCCAACCCCGGTGTGCCAAAACACACCTTTCCACGGGCAAGGCCGCAAGCAGCAAGAAGGGCGGGGCGTACACAGGGATACGTTGAGCCCTTCGAGCAATGAGAACGCAGCTGTCGGCTTTTTTCAACAGTCCCTTTGTTGGAGAGACCTATGAGCGACAAACGGATTCAACTGCTTCGGCATCTTCAGGAAACGAAAGGCGAGGCATTAACGCCCGTAGCCAATGTCAATTCTTTTTGTGGCTATACCTTCCCTAAGGCGCAAGAAATTCTGGAGGTCGCTCCTGGAGAAGAAATCAGCACCCTCAATCGGTTAGCAGAATTGGGACTCATTGACCGTAAGCCCTCTCACAAAATCCACCTTTGCCCCTTCTGTCACAATTTTGCCTTGAACTTCCGGGAAGTTTGCCCACAATGCAAAAGTGAATTTATTACGCCGGTGGAACTTATCCACCATTACGCCTGTGGTTTTATCGGGGACGTCGCTCTGTTCGAAAAGGAAGGCGGCCTGACCTGCCCTAAATGTCCAGCCTCTATTCGACACATGGGATTGGATTACGAACGACCCGGATCTAACCATCGATGTGACACCTGTACCCATTGTTTCTGGGAACCAGAGGTGTCTTGCGTCTCTTTGGTGTGTGGGCAGAGCTTTGAGGTAGACCGAGCCGTGGTCCATACCCTGTTTTCTTATCACATTACCGAACGTGGGACATCCGTAGCTTGGAAGGGGAGCATGGATTCCGTAGAAAGCCGTCCCACGTTTCATGACTCCGATTTCAATGTGTACTCTACTGAATTTTTTCTTGAAGCCGTGGCTCGGGAACTCGGACGGACCTCACGGTATCCTCGTCCATTCTCTGTCCTTCTCTTGAAACCCAAAACTCATGACTCCCACATCCCTCATCAAAAACACCAAGTTCCCCTTCATGTCTTTAAAGACATTGCCAACGTGACACAACAATCCATTCGAAATTGCGATTTGATCTCCATTTTTCGTGAAGAATATTTAGCGCTTCTCCTCCCCGAAACTTCTCAAGAAGGAGCCTCTGTGGTATTCAATCGTTTACGAGAAAAAATAGGGGAGTTCATGACCCACACTCATGGGCTCAATCTTGATTTGGCCATTGGCATGGTTGAAGGACCTGCAACGTTTGAATCCCAAGATCAACTTCTTACGGTCGCAGTGTCACAGGTACAGGATTCCTTCTACGATGGAAATGGATCGAGGTAGAATCACATAGTCCCACGTTTACAATATAGCACCATGTCACATTGACCATTATTTCTATACCCTCAACGATTCCTCGTTGACCCTTCCAAATTATTTATAGAAACCGTATCCCATATTCACATGATGAACACCAAACATTCCACCTATTCAGGAATTTCGGCAGTACCCGTTTTGATGATATGTATCGTGGGGACTCTATTCACCCCGGGTTGTACAGTGGTGGAAGCTATTGGCGATATCATTGGTGGAACAGTCAAAGGAACCGTGTGGGTCTTGAAGGGAACGTATGAACTGACCAAAGGAACAACCAAACTTGTCTATCACATTGGAAAGTTTACCTTTGAGGTGGTCAAGGCTCCGTTGGAATGGCCGATGACCAAGGATGATATTGAAACCATTGACGGATTACCGGTGAAAGAGGCCATCCGACAGGGACGAGTCAAAAATGCACCCTATACGGTGAAAGGCCGACGATATTACCCCATGACCGTGGCCAAAGCCCAACGTTATGAAGAAACCGGGGTCGCGTCCTGGTATGGGGAAGAAACCAGACGGCAATCAGGAGGACACATGACCGCCAATGGCGAGGCCTTTAATCCAAGGGGGTTATCCGCCGCCCACAAGCATTTGCCCCTTCCCACAAACGTGGAAGTCACCAATTTGGAAAACGGCAGGTCGATCATTGTTCGAGTGAACGACCGAGGCCCCTTTCCCAGTGTGAATAACCCGAAGTCAGGAAAAAGGATTATTGATGTCAGTTGGGGGGCAGCAAAGAAGTTAGGATTTGTTGGAAAAGGCCTGGCTCGGGTGCGGGTAAGGACGATTCAACTGAAAAAAGCTTGAGGGGGAGGATTTCCTTGACTCTGTAGACGTTATGGTTCTCTCTTCCTCACTTTTCCCATAATCGGTTTCTCGGTCATCCTCACAGTCAACGGCAAGGCTTGGCAATACAGAGAAATCACAGTCAGATTTGACAAAAGTTTAATGCTTCTTTAAATCTTTTTTAAGAGTCAGAGCCAACTGTAAGAGAGGAAAACCAAAGCCGATGAGGAAGAGAACAACGGTAGCAAGAAGGGTCCAGCTAATGAGACTCATGAGGCACCTCCCCTTTTGAGAAAAGGTCAACCTGAATTATAACACATGACCACTCAAGAAAGCCCTAATTGAACCTGCGTTTCCTCTCTCTCGTAAATACCCCGTTTGAGGGATACGTAGGGAACAGCAGGAGGGCTTCCTATTTCTCACCACTATGGAATTCAATCAAATCATAGACTTCAACTGGAAATACGTAGGCAATACACTCATGATTTTCATGATGAATACGTAGGCCATTGTTACAGAACCCTTGGTTAATGATGTGCCATAGGCCCCTGAACCTCATGGTCAGTCACCACATCTGGAGTCTCCCCTTCCCTCCCAATGGCATCAATACTGAAATGAGGGTTGTCCACCATCGTCGTATGAGCATTACGCGTCTCAGGAGGAGCATCAAAAATAAAATGCGTTTTCAGAATGTCATTGGGCAACACGACCACTTGCATGTGTAAAATTCCCCCAACACCAGGATGCCAGGCGACCAAGGAATACACGCCTTTGGGAATATCGGAAATCGTAAATCGTCCCTCCGAATCCGTCAGTGCATAATAGGGATTATTGACCGCTACACCCCATGTTTGCATATAGGCATGGAACCCACATTCAATCAGAAAAATACGACGCCCCCGAGAAAACCGAAAGGTATCAATCATGGGTTCACCGGGAGAATGATCATGGTTTTGTGGTTCAATCATGGAGTGATGGGGATTCATGCGAAGCGGACGATGAAACATGATTCCGGATCCGAAGGGAGCAGTTTCATACACCTGGACATCGTGGATGATCGGATCCATATTCATCACTCGAACTTCCTGTTGATCTCGTACCACCATCACCTGTGGTGAAAAAATACAATCCTTCGCCTCCACAGTGGCAGGACCCATTTCAACAGGTTTTCCCTGTTCAATACCTTCCAACATGACCACGACATTTTGGAGCCCTCCTTCTGGAGATACGTCAAATTGATCAAGAAGACGCCACCCCGAACCAGTAGAAATCCGTCCGCAAAAAGCTGGATCCGAAGAAATCGCCAAGTTAAACGCCAGGGGAGGAGGCTCAAGCCCCTTCAACTTGACGGTTCCGGTAATTTGGCCCCCATTGGTGACCGAAACTTCGGTGTATCCCCAACTCCATGTCAAGGGGAACAGAAACACACACAACATGACTCCAAGAAACCAACCAAACCTATTCATGCGATTCAAACCTTTCAAACAACAATATTTTGGGAAACTTGAGTGGCCTTAAATGTAGCGCATTTCACGCGGGACATACCATGCCTCTTAGAATAACAAATATTCTTGGCCAATTTGAATGCCATTGTGAAAACGAGGAAAAGACTCACAAATATATCATTGGTCCCTACCAATATAGGCTAATATTGCGGCATAATTCCCCAAAAGCGCAATTTTCTCTAGTCCCAGAAAACACCAATAATTAGATTGGCCAACCTAAGTGGTTTCATAAGAGTTCAATCTCCTACAGTTGGTAAGAGGCCCATGAAAATGAGGACTCGTGAGATTTTCCTATTACAAAGCCAAGGAAACTTTGAGTTCAACCCCTAGCTATGATAAGGAAAAATGACCACATGGTGGATTAGAGACTAAAGAACCAAGAATGGAGGAAAGAATGGCAGAGGAAGCTGGAACCCCTTTACATATTCACACTACCGAAATCTATCTTCGGTTTTATGTGTTTTTAGGGAAATGTCTAGATCGGTGTCTTGATGAATCGGAAAAGGCTTCGATGCCTGAGCAGGAATTTCAGCAGCATTTCCAAGACACGCGAACCCAAGTTGGAGAAAGATTGTCATCCAACCAACGGGTTAAAGACAAATTGGAACAGGAATACCAACGAGTTACAGAAATGGCCCTATCATTTGCTAACAATCTCAACAATGAAGCTCTTCGAAAGGAATTAATTCAGGAACGAGAAACCCTGAAAATCAAAGCCTTAACACTCAGCGATTTATTGGCCATTTTTCGATCAACAGGAACGAAGGGTTAGGGAAAGCACAGTGAAAACACGTTGAAGGGAAAGAAGGCCGTCCACGTATTAAAACGGTAGTTTAAACCCACCGGGAAGGGTTTTCTTGAGAATACCTTTTTGAGGGAGAGTTTTCTCTACCAATCCTTGTAATAAACCGTTTTCTTGTGTGAGCCGTTTGGTGAATTCTCCACCAATCCCATTCAGTCCCCCGAACTCCCCATTGAGACTCTTTAAAGGACCAGACACTTTGGCAGAAATGGCGGCTTGCAATTCTTTGCCAAAACGTGCCCCAAGATCTTTCACCATTTTCCCAGCCGCATCTTGAAGAATGCGATCAAGGTCTGAACGAATCTTCACATCGTACTGTTCAAGAGTTCCAGAAACCTGAGCGTGAACCGAAAGATCTGAAATGCCTGAGACGGCCGAACTCAATGATTGAGTCAGGGGATTGCCATCTCCCTCACGACCAGCCACGAGTGTCAGAGAAGATAATGTGCTGGTTCCCGTCGCCTGTAAATCTTCGCCTTGGAGATTAGCCTCGACCTGAACATCCGCAAGTCCTTCTTGTAAGACGACCGGCCAATCCGGCTGTTCAGACAAGGTAATGGGTTGCACGCGATACTGGCGGGCGGAAAAGGAAGCCTGACTGGTTGGCCGGCTAGGTTGAATGTGATTAATGGTACCGTTCAGAGCCATGGATTCAAGATCTTTAAGTTGTTCTCCGGAAAAAGCAAACGTGAGTGGCGATCCTAGCGTCACTTGATCAGGGGTAATATTGTTGATCGTACCAGTGATTTCTCCAATATCTAAATTGAAAGAAACCTTAGCGACTCGTATGAGAAAATCCGGAAGGGGTTGAAATTCAGTAAATCGAATATCAATACCTTTTCCTCGTTCTGGTGTTTGTTCATCCGGCTCTTGCGGTAACCCTCCCGTGCCCCCTTCTAAATAGGGTTTCACCATTTCATAATATCCAACCGCCTCCTTCAATTGAGCCCCAACCTGCTGGCCTAGTAATGTTTGGCCAAGATTCGCTAATCCTTCGGGGGATAAACTATATTTTTCTTTCAGGCGCTGGATATCATTCTTCGGCGCGACCCTGGCTTGCGCGATCCGCTTTTTAACGAGAGCGATTTTCTCCTCAAATTCCGTTCGTGCTCCTTTAAGTTTTTCAAGGTCTCGCTCAATATCCTGTTTAATGGATTTGGCCTCCTCCACTCCCCTAAGGATACCTCCAAGCCCGCCCTTGGTTGAAGATTTGAGACCCTTGATACGCGCTTGATACTTCGCGAATTGGGCTTTACCGGGCAAGTCCTTCAGGCGCGTTCGCCACAATTCCTTTTCCCGTTGAATATCGGTTTGAATGGCTTCAATAAGTTTGAGCGTTTCTAAATCTTCCTCTTGTAAAATCTTGTTCACATCAGGCACTTCAAAGGGAGGTAATTGGAACCCATCGCCTGAATCATCTGAATCTGGAGATGGCTGACGGGATCGATCATCGATCGCCCCAGAGGTGGTCCGGACCGTACCAAACTTCACTCCCGTGATAATCATCTCATCAATAATGACTTTCCGACGCAAAAGCAGCAGTCCATCCAGGCCCATTGAAAGCTTGGCTATTTCCACCGCATTCGTCATGGGCTCATTGGGATTGGTGACTTGAAGACGGGTCAAGGACAATCCGGTTGGGAACAAGGTTAAATCAGCATGATCCAGCTCCACTTTGGCGCCAACGGCAGCAGTCCCTTCCTCTTCAATTTTTTGTTTGACAATGCTATCCACCACTAAAACCCAAAGGGCCGTCATAGCAAGCGCCAAAAAGAGAAACACACCAAGTCCCCACCACCGAATCCACTTCACGGCTATGCGCCTCCCAGGTGTGAGAGTGAGGCATAGACGTGATACAACTTACTGGCTTTAAACACTTGCATCGGTCGAGTTTTTTCCACCCACGCCAATATATGAGTGCGGTACCGTCGAATGAGCATATTGAACAGAAGCCAAACAGGCACAAATATAATCAGGGAAAACACCAGGCTCCCCATCACAATCGTGTTGTTGAATCGTTCAAGACGCCACAGGGTGGAGTTATAGAACGATGTCCACACTCCCTCTAAGGATGTGGTCCTAAGAATCTGTAATCCATTCCAATGAAAAAGGGGATCGAAAAGATACGCGAGCCCTGAGAATACCCCCAGGCCCAAAAGAAAGGCCAATAAATTGACTCGCACCACCAACACCAGCAGAAGGATAAGAACATTGTGGAGGCTAAGGAGGGGTGTGAACCCAGCAACCATCGCCAAACAAAACCCCAAAGAAATTTGACTGGGATCCGTTTCAGAATTCAGCACGCGAAGAAGTTTGGCTATCAGGCGGAGCATTCATTCCCTTTTGGAACAGCGTAAAAAATCAAGGAAGCAGTTTTGGTGTAATGTAGGGGGTAAGAATTCAACCATACCCCAAGAAAGTCAAGCATAATTTTAGAACACGATCAGAGCCGATAGTCTGGAGGAAAGTCGGTAGTCATAGGGATTTCCCAATAAGAGAAAATCGAATGTGACGCTAAGCCCCTAAAAACTGGGAGAGAATTAAATACACCCAAGCTGCGCCGAAGATGAACGTGATTTCTTTTTCACCTATCCGTTTGTAGAGAAGGCGATAGCCAATGATGGGAACGACTGCCAACAATGAGGCGGAAAAAAAATGTCCTACGACATCACCCAACATTCCGCCGATGGTGGAGCTTCCCGGTGAAGCGAGTAAAATACTGCCTCCCAACATGGCCATCCACAACCATTTAATGTCAATATTCATGATTCCCCTGCTAGGTTCACGGATGATCACTCCAAACTGTTTCCTTTCTGTTAATACGAAAGATACACCCTATTCAGCAACCCCACCTAGGAATGGAAGCGTTCAACACAAAGGCCCTGCCCAGCTGGTCGCATTTTAGAAAACCCGGAACTTGTCGCTAGTCGCTTGTTGCTAAGAAAAAAGGAAGTCAAGATCCTAAAAAACTAGCGACAAGGATCGAGCAACGAGCGACTATCCCAAGAAACACCTTTGGCGGCTTTTTTCAACAGTTTCTTATTGTGATTTAGCCTCGCCTTGCCATAGCAAGTCATACCCCAATTCCTTTGTCTCCGAACACAGTGAGGTGAGAGCAGCTAATTTCTGCCTGAAAATATCATCGGCATGAGATCGTTCGTGATCTTCAAACGAATGCCAATAGGTCACGATGACATAATGCTCATCAACGGCTTTGGAATCACTGAAGGAACCTTCCTCCGAGACAAAACCGGAGAACTTAAAGACCTGCCCCGCAATGAACCCACCCTTCTCGCCACCATACGTTTCCTTGACGACCATACACATTTCTCCGACGGCCAGTTCAACCTCATCGAAATGGACCCCTGGTTTCAGCTTGACAGTATTGAAAAGCATTTTTGCCCCAAAGGGAAGAGTAATCGGACCAAACATAGCATCCTCCTAGCTGAACCACGCCACCAAGGCGAGTGGATGTAACTGAAATCGGAAACCCTATTCGAGATATTATAGCACTGAGTCTTAGCAGGAGGGAGACATCGACCCTGAATGATGCCAGTCTCTTTCTCGGTTGTGAAACCTCATGATCGGATGTCTCAGACAATCCCCCCGCTTGCTTCTTCCTGTTGTCTCGACAGCCTTCCTATCTCTTCGCTATGGTATACTACATCTATATCAAGTGCATGTGTTAGCAAAACGTACATTCCAGCCCACGTTTGTACCAATAAACCAAAATCAAGACTCAGGATTACAGATGACACATTTTTTCGTCAGACAGATATGCCAATTGAACATCAACCTCATGCTTTCGTTCATGATCTTCTTGACCATGCCTAGCAGTAGCGTAGCCTTAGCACAAGAAACAATAGCCGATCTCGCAGAAGCCGAGTGGATGGAGGGGGCCCCCAACCGTGCACTGGATATTTTGGACCAAGGCCTTCAAGACAATCCTCAAGATCTTAGACTGCACAAATTACGAGGTGATGTCCTTGCCACCTCCCGTCGAGACCAGGAAGCCCTGGAGGCTTATGAGACTGTTCTTCAGAGGAACCCAGAATCCTTGGATGTACGGTGGGCCAAATGGTCCGTGCTCCTTCGCTCCAGTCAGCGAGAGCAAGCCATCGCCGAATTTCAACGGATTGTCCAGCAAGATGCCAACAATCCATTGGCGTCTTTTCGGTTGGCGCAAGAATTCCGAAAACTAGACCGGTTGGAAGAATCACACGAGTGGTACAAGAAAGCGGTGGAATTGAGACCGGATTTACCCGGGTGGCGGTTGGCCATGGCGCGCGCGCAGTTTGATATTTTGGATGGGCGTGGGGCGAGCGACGAAGTCAAACACGTGTTGACCATGGTATCACCCGGTTCCCAAGAAGAGGCCGCGGCCCGAAGTCTCTTGTCGATCGTCTATGGGGCAACCAAAGAACGCGGTCGACGATTTGAACCAATTTTTAGTCCTCAGGGGACCGCCGCACAGAAGAAGGAATGGTCTGAAGTTCGCACCGAGGCATGGAGACTCTACCAAGCAGGTCGCTTCAAGGAGGCTGAACCGGTCCTGCGAAAATCTCTGATCCTTAAACCCGACGATTACGGCGCAACCTATGAACTCGGGAGAACCCTCATGGAGATGGGGCAGTGTGACGAGGCCGTGAAAGTGTTTCAAAAAATGACACTGATGAACCCCGCTGATCTCACCTTTGCCGATACGTTTTTTCGTATAGGCCTATGTAAGATGGAGTTGGGACAATGGTCAGAGGCCTTAGTCCATTTTGAAATACTCTATGAGGCCGCCCAAGAATTCGATGAGGCCATCGAGACTGTTCGGGTGGAGGTAGGAATTAAAGTGCTGGATACGGAGATGCTAGCCCAATGGATAGAGAAGGCTCGAGCACATATTCCGAATGCCAAGAGTTTAAGAGATGAGACGGCCAACCTCCAGGCTGACGATCCCTCGAACCCTCCCCCCCTGACCGAAGATGAACGGTATGCGCAAATTGCGAGAAAAAGACTGAAGGTTGACAACCCAATGTATACCCGGGCATCGCTGATGGGACGAGACGCAGATTTCAGCTTGTTTCGGTATATGATCACGGCGAGGCAAGTCATGCGAGATGATTTGCCCAGTGGGGCCCATGATTTTATACCCGTCCATCCGGGGGATACCTTTTCCATGACTCAAGAAGAGATTTATTTGGTGTTTGGCGTCGTGACCGCTTCTTATGATGAGGTGCTACTCACGGCCCAATGTTTTTTGGAAACACCCAAGATTACCGAGGATCAACAAGCCTTAGCCCAGGACCGGGTCATCATGGCCATGAGTGAACAGTCGGGCTACTTTATCCTCTCCAGGCCTGAATCAGGGTGGACACCCGGTCTCTATGTGTGTGGGCTGTTTGAGGGCCATGTAATCTCCGCCTACACTCAAGCCGACGAAGTCAGGTTTCGAATTGTTGAGGCAACCCCACCGTTATAACTTCTATGGATGGCCTGGACTCCAGTACATGGCCCAGCGCCCATTCGCCTGTTAATCAGATGTCTGCCCTACATTTTTCACAAACAAAAGTTACCGGAATGACCCTATGCAAATTGTCCAGGATCGGTTCCCTCAGTCCTCTGCTATTCAGATGGATAGCCTGAACAAGGGGACGGTCAAGCCAAGGAAAATTTATTGTAAAGCGGGGTAGGTCTTGCAGTAAGCTCCAGTGCCTCTGATCGTTTGGGTTCCAAGAAGATCCTAAACACATGTTTATTTTCTTACAGCGCGGCGTCGCGTTGCTTGACGGTGTCGATGAGGATATTGCGGAGTGGGGTCATGGATCGGGACAGTTGGGTGAAGACGTTGCGGCCCATCACGCAGACTTCCACAGGTGTGCGAGCCCGGACGCTGGCAACTCGGGGTTGGCTCTCGAGGAGGGCCATCTCTCCAAAGAATTCCCCTTCCTTCAACACGGCTAGGACTTCGGCTCCGGCTTGCTCATTTTTGGCTCGAAGCACTTCCACCTCGCCTTTCTCGATGATATAGAAATAGTTCCCTGGTTCTCCCTGCCGGAAGATGTAGTCTCCAGCATTGTAATGGGCCCGCGTGACACGCGTGGTTTGATCGGTTTTAAGGTGGGCCAGATCCCGCGAGAATATCAATTCCCAGATCCAGTCGAAGGCGACTTTGGTGCGC
>CAZKRH010000173.1:0-2581 GCA_964555115.1 uncultured Nitrospiraceae bacterium
GCCAATAGCTCGCAAAAGATTTAATGTCGATTGGTCTCGAGCATTTCGGGCGACCAAGAGTCGCAGCTTTTCATTTTCAAATTGAACTTGTGCGCGAGTCACATCCAGACTCGTAGCCATGCCGGCTGTTTTTCGTTCTTGCGCTAATTGGAGGAGTTTTTTATTGAGGATCACGTCGGCTTTCCGTGCTTTGACCGCGGCAGCTGCCCGGAGGGTTTCCAAATAGACCAGCCCCACGGCAGCCATGGTATCCCGTTTTTGGATTTCGGAATCTAAATGGGCCACCTCCACCCCCGTTTTTGACGCTTGCCATTTTTGGATAAGACTTAAACTAAAAATATTTTGAGTCAGTGAAGCTCGGGTCTGGTAAAAATCAGTCGGCCTAGACACAGAAGAACTTCCGCCAAACGACCCTAAGAAAAAACGTCGACGGGCTCCACTCACTTCGCCAGAAATGTTCGGGAGGAGGGTGCCGAGTTGGGTGTCTGCTTGGTCTCGGGCTTGAGTAATCCGTTCCTTAAACAATTGAACGGTGGGGTTTTGATCTATCGAAGCCTCCATAGCCTCTCGAAGACTAAGCCGAAGAGTTGAAGTGTCGGGTGCTGTTCCATTGTCTATATCCATGGACTCTGCAGCAAAGAGAGTCGTGGTTAAGATACCTATGAGAAGAACACTTCCTGACCAGATGAGTCCCATCCGTGGGAATACATTCATAGGTCCTCCAAAGGGAATGCAATCATGATCGTTACGCCTGGCTTAATTCTGCCGAGTCCATGTCACCCGGAGTTCGTTGACGTTGTCGCTTTTCTTTGGCTTCCATCACCAAACTAAATAAGGCAGGAATCACCAAGAGGGTGAAGATGGTTGAGAGAACGAGCCCCCCCAAGACGACGCTGCCGATTCCTCGGTACAGCTCTGACCCGGCGCCAAACGAAAGGACCAGGGGGAGCAATCCAAACGTGGTAGTGAGCATGCTCATGAGGATGGGCCGAACCCGAGACTGGACGGAGGCACTGATGGCTTCTCGAATAGTTAAGGGTGATACCACAGGGGCTTCCGAGGACAAAGAAGATTTCTGCCCTGCGGGATTCATAAAATTTAAAGCCTGGTGTACGACGAGAATGGCATTATTCACCACCACCCCAATGAGAATAATAAATCCTAACATGGTGAGAACGTCCAAGCCTTGTTTGGCCACAAAGGTGTTCACCAAGAATAACCCGACAAATCCACCGGCGGCCGCAAGGGGGACGCTGAAGATAATAATGAACGGATAGAGAAAACTTTCAAAGAGGGCAGCCATCAACAAATAGGTCAGAAGGAGGGCAAGAAGGAAATTCCATTTCAGGGCGTTGTAGGTGTTGGTGAGATCATCAGCGGTGCCGGATAATCGAATGGTATACAGTCGACCCAGGGCCCCGCTTTCTTGGAGAGGAAGAATGACTTGGTGTTGAATGAGATCCATGGCGGTCTCGAGGGCCATGTCTTCGGATGGAATGACTTGGATGGAAATTGCTCGCTCACGTTCAATATGGTTGATTTGTTCAGGTCCTGAGACCAGTGTGATGTCAGCAATGGCGCCGATGGTGGTCAATTGGCCTCCACGGGTGTAGATGGGAACCGTTGCGAGATCTTGGGTGCGGGCCGTATAGGAATCCACCCCGCGCACTGTTAAATCAATTTCATCTCCCTCAAATTGATAATCGCTAACCTTGGCCCCATCCACCAAGGCGTCAATGGCAAATCCTAATTCACGATTGGTGATTTGGACATCAGCTGCACGATCTCGTTTGAGAGATACGCGCACTTCTGGACTCCCTAAATCCAGACTGGGCTTGGGGCGAATTTGGGCTGTGGGCATCAGGCCTTTGACTTGTCTGAAAATTTGTCCTCCGAGTGCCACAAGGGAGTCGAGTTCAGGTCCTGTGATTTCAATGTCGATGTTTCGTCCTTCCCCGAGCCCACGTTGAAACAAACTGCTTTGTGTGACAATGCTGATGACTCCAGGAAGATCGGCGGTCGCACGTCGAAACAAAGGAATCAGTTCGCGTATACGAGCATCATCCTTGGTGCGGGCTCCCATAAACACGGATCGTCCACGGGCCACATAAAAGAAATTTCGGATACTTGGGCCATCTAACGCCGCTTCTTCGGGAGATCCCTGTTCGACGGACCAATAAGGACTGAGGACGTGTTCAATGGTTTCACCCATTTTAATGAATTCCTCCACGTTATAACCTGGGGGGGGAAGGAGGATACCAATGATAAGATTTCTGTTTCCTTCGGGGAGGTACTCAGCCTTTGGAACCAGAATCCACGTGAGGCCTACTGCCAAGCAGGTGAGGCCCACGACAATGCCCACACGCAAGCTTCGGCTGCCACAGATGTGGTAGATCAATCTTCCAAACGCTTCGGAGGTCAGCCCCCATCGATGGACGGTATCATGAACCTGCTGAACAGGCGCGGTCAGGAATTCTGACTGTGGCTGTTTGGCAGAGGTCTGATGCTTGGTCGCCGTTGTGAGAATTCTCGCAGAAAGGCTTGGGATGACCGTGATGGAGACGAACAGGCTTAAGCCCAC
>CAZKRH010000174.1:0-1878 GCA_964555115.1 uncultured Nitrospiraceae bacterium
GACGAGGGTGCGCTGACACAAGAGCAACTTGATGCCAGTCTGAGTAAACAAAAACGAATCGGGGAAATCCTGGTTGACGATAAGGTCGTGGCTCCACAGGAAGTGGCTCAAGCGCTTCAGAAACAACAGGAGACGGTCACACGGGTCAAAAAAGGTGAAGCGGTCTCCATCCGAGTGGATACGGATAAAATCGACAAGCTCATTAATTTAGTTGGGGAATTGGTCATTACCCAGTCCATGATCACGGACCTTGGGGAAAAGTTTACCATGACGCAACTCCCGATCCTCCAAGAACGCGTCAAGGAGTTGGAACACAATACTCGGGAATTACAAGAACGGGTGATGTCCATTCGGATGCTTCCGATTGGAACGGCCTTTCAACGGTTCCCTCGGCTGATTCGCGATTTGGCGGGTAAGAGTGGGAAAAAGATTCAATTGGTGATGGCTGGCGAAGACACTGAGTTGGATAAGACTGTCATTGAAGCCATTGGCGATCCCCTCACCCACCTAGTGAGGAATTCTGCGGATCATGGACTGGAGCCACCGGAAGAGCGAACGGCCAATGGAAAGCCTGTACAGGGAACCGTTCGACTGAATGCTTTTCAAGAGGGTGGGAGTATTTGCATCACGGTTGAAGATGATGGACGGGGGTTGAATCGAGAAAAGATTTTGGCTAAAGCCGTGGCGAATGGGGTGATTGCTGAGGGAGAATCACTTCCCGATGAACAGGTATGGCAGTTGATTTTCCGCCCCGGTTTTAGCACCGCCGACAAAGTTACGGATGTCTCCGGGCGCGGTGTGGGCATGGATGTGGTGAAGCGCAATATCGAGGGGTTGGGGGGGACTGTCACGATTCAGACGAAAGAAGGCAAGGGCAGCAAAATTACTCTAAAGCTTCCTCTGACTTTAGCCATCATGGATGGCATGACCGTGCGGGTAGGGTCTGAACAGTACATTATCCCGTTGTTGTCTGTCACAGAGACCATTCAACCTAAACCTGCCGACCTTCAAACCGTCATTGGGCAAGGCGAAGTCGTCGGACTTCGAGGGGACTGGATACCGATGCTGCGATTTTACGAGGCCATCGGGACCACTCCCAGATGCACGGATCCTTGCCAAGGCCTGTTGGTGATTGTTGAGTCGGACCATGAACGTGTAGCTCTCCTCGTCGATGAGCTTGTCGGGCAGCAGCAAGTGGTGATCAAGAGCTTGGAGCAGAATTATCAAAAAGTCGAAGGTATTGCTGGTGCGACCATTCTTGGCGATGGTCAGGTGGCCTTAATCGTTGATGTGCCAGGATTGGTGGGATTGTCCAGACGGGGCCAATGCGTCGCAGCGTAAGCGATTCAGAGTAATGGAGAAATGATTTCTCAAATAAGTGGGACGAAGTGATTGTTGAATAGTTGGTTGGGGGTTCGATACCCGCGGGTTTTTCTCGGACGATTATTGAGGAGGTCGACGGCCTTAGTTACCTGTTGCCAGGAGATCTTTCTGAAATCTGTTTGCTTGGGAAAGAACTGTCGTAAAAGTCCATTAGTATTTTCATTGATGCCTCGCTCCCAGGAGGAATAGGGATGGGCAAAATAGGTCGTCGCATCCAGGGCGCGGGCAATCCGTTCATGCTTCACAAATTCTGAGCCATTATCAAACGTGAGGGTCTTCACGCGCTCCTTGCAGGGGCGAAGGAGGCGGATGATGGCCTGGCTCACCACGTGGGCGGACCGGCTCAAGACTCGAGAACAGACCGTATACAAGGAGGCTCGGTCCACCACCGTCACCAGCACGCTTTTGCGATCTTGCCCTATCACCGTATCACACTCCCAGTCTCCGAGGCGTTCTTTCTTGTCCACTTCGTGAGGGCGCTCCGTAATCGAGATG
>CAZKRH010000175.1:0-28834 GCA_964555115.1 uncultured Nitrospiraceae bacterium
GGTGAAAGAGTCGGCTGAATCAGCTGGGGCTCGAGAAGTGTATCTTATTGAAGAACCTGTGGCAGCGGCAATTGGAGCTGGATTACCGATCACCGAACCCACGGGGAATATGGTCGTCGACATTGGGGGCGGCACTACCGACATTGCTGTTATTTCCTTGGGAGGGATTGTTTATAGCGAATCCGTGAAAGTCGCGGGGGATCAGCTTGATTCAGCCATTATGGGTTATATCAAGCGGGAATATAGCCTCCTCATTGGGGATCATATGGCTGAACAGGTGAAAATAGAAATTGGCTCCGCCTTTCCCCTTCCCGAAAAATCTCAAATGATGGTGAAAGGGCGTGATCTCATTACCGGGATTCCTCGGACCATTGTCATGGAAGACACCGAAATTCGTGAGGCGTTGCAAGAATCCATCGCGACGATTGTGTCTGCGATCAAACTCGCATTAGAAAATACGCCCCCAGAATTGGCGGGAGATATTATTGATCGTGGCATTGTGTTGACGGGAGGAGGTTCGCTTCTTCTGGGGTTGGATGACCGGTTGCGGGATGAAACCGGACTTCCCATTGTGACGGTGGATGATCCCTTGACCTCAGTGGTGCTTGGGGTTGGAAAAACTCTTGAGGAAATTAATCTCCTAAAAACCGTGGCTTCCATGTCCACGGTCAGACTATGAAATGAACAGGTCGTATGATGGGTCGGATTCGCCCTTTTATCTTACTTAGTGCTGGTACCAGGCGAATCTTGCTTGCCCTCCTCATTGTTGTCCTTCTCACAGTGGCGCTCCTTCCTCGCCAAGCGCAAAAAGTTTTGCAAAGTGTGGGACACCCCATCGCCGACCTTATTGCCATTCCCATGGGTTTTTTAGCTTCAGGAGATCGTGGCGTTCGGGATATTTGGAATCGGTATATTGCGTTGCAGGGTGTCCATGATCAAAACATCCAGTTTCAAAAACACATTGAACAGTTGCAGGGTGATTTGAATCAATTGAGAGAAAAGGCTCAAGCGTCCGATCGGTTGGCCGCTATCCTTGATTTTCAAACGACCACTCCTATGAAAACCCTTGCAGCGAAAGTGATTGGTCCGAATGCTTCAATCTGGTACCGAGCGTTGGTGTTGGATAAAGGGAGCAATGAGGGTGTGGAAAATGAAATGGGAGTGATTACCCCGGCAGGAGTGGTGGGCCAGGTGATCAAGGTCGCCTCTTCAACGAGTTTGGTGTTGCTCTTAACGGATTCCAATGTGGCGGTCACAGGGTTGGTGCAACGCACACGGGATGAAGGGATTATTCAGGGGTCGGCTCAAGGGTTTGTTCGCATGAAATATATTCCCCCACTGTCACCATTGAAAGCAGGAGATTGGGTTGTAACATCTGGTCTGACTGGAGGATTTCCCCGAGGTCTGTTGATTGGATCCGTTCAGCAGGTTCAGGAGGGAGAAGGGGATTTGTTTCAATCCGCTATCATACAGCCCATTGTGGATTTTGCAAAACTTGAAGAAGTCCTGATTGTGCTTGCGGCTCAACCACACGAAGAATTTGACTTGGTTGGTGAATCACTGTCCTCCCCCAACCTTGCTGAGGTCACGCCATGAAGTTTGGATTGTCGATTCTTATCATGCTGGTGTTGGTTCCTTTTCAAGTCACACTTCTTGACTCGATGAGTATTGCTGGAATACGTCCGGATTTATGTTTAATCGCCGCATGTGTTGGGGGGTTTTGTTTTGGTCCGGTCTTTGGTTTGATTTTAGGATTAACCGTTGGATTTGGGCAGGATTTATTTTCTGGCGGAGAACTGTGGCTCAACCTCTTAGTCAAAGGGGCCGTAGGATTGCTCTCCGGGTTTCTGTCCAAAAACTTAACGAATGCGACCCCAGGTTCTATTTTTCTCCCGATGATTGGGGTTTCTATTTTTTCCGGTGTGGTGTTTCTGGTGTCTTCTAGGCCCGGTGATCAACTAGGGGATTTTTTCGATGGTGTGCCAACGGTTATTTTACCCCAAGCGCTCTTTAATGGTCTGGTCAGCATAGTGGTGAATTGGGGTATGAAAAAGTGGATTACCCATGAAGTGGAACTGTAACAATGGTTGATCCCCATCTTTCTTCATCTGAACTTCCCGAGCTGCATCGCCGGCTGGTCTTTCTGAAGATTGGCGTTCTCCTGTTGATTGGGCTCCTCATTTTTCGGGTGTGGCAATTACAGGTTCGTGATGGTCCGTATTATCGTGATCTTTCTCAGGATAATCGAACGCGAGCCATTGTGCTCCGACCGGCCCGAGGGTTGGTCTATGATCGACATGGTCGGCTGTTGGCGAATAATGTCCCGAGCTTCAATCTCTATGTGGAGTTAAAGGACGTTCCGAATCGTGAGCAATTATTGACCACATTAGAAAAGCTCTTGGGGTTTGACCGAACAGATTTGGAGGAACGGGTACATGGTAAGGGGCAACGCACTCGAGTGAAGATCAAGGGCGGGCTCACCCTCCGAGAAGCCGCTCTTATCGAGTCCCATCGCTTAGATTTACCAGGCACCTTTATCCAAGCCGAATACCAACGGAATAACCCAAATGGCGCATATGGAGCTCACGTCATTGGGTATGTTGGGGAAATTTCGGAAGCTCAACTGGCTCAAGAAGAATTTTCGACGCTTAGTCCAGGAAGTATTATTGGTCACCATGGGGTAGAACGGACCTATGACCATGTTCTGCGTGGTCAGGCAGGACGCAAGTTGATTGAGGTCGATGCGCTTGGTCATGAAAAGCGCATGATCTCCGTGGATAAACCTCAGGCCGGGGATGATGTGTATTTGACGATTGACTTTCGCCTACAAAAATTAGCGGAAGAACTGTTAGGGGAAGAGGCTGGAGCCATTGTGGCGTTGGATCCTCGAAATGGTGAATTACTGGCGTTGGCCAGTCTACCCAGTTTTGACCCGAATGCCCTGTCACGGGGACTCAATCAAAAAAGATGGAAGGCCATTCTCCAAGATCCCGGACATCCCCTCACTAATCGTGCTATCCAGGGTCAATATCCACCTGGATCGACTTTCAAAATCATCATGGCGGCAGCGGCTTTGGAAAGCCAGGCTGTTGACCGTGAAGACACCATCCAATGTGGAGGCGGGTATCGTTTCGGGAGACGCGTATTTCGGGATTGGAAACGAGGAGGACATGGGACCGTTGATTTGATTGACGCGATAACCAATTCTTGCGATGTCTATTTTTATAAAATTGGGAATCGAATGGGGATTGAAACCATTTCAGCCTATTCCAAAGAGTTTGGTCTTGGTCAAAAAACAGGGATTGATCTTCCTTCTGAAATTGCCGGAATTGTTCCGAGTCCGGCATGGAAGAAAAAGGTCAAGGGTGAGCCGTGGTATCCAGGTGAGACCATTTCTGTGTCTATTGGCCAAGGATTTTTGACGGTGACTCCTATCCAAATGGCTCGGGTCATCGCGACCGTGGCCAACCAAGGCCTGGCGTATCAGCCTCGTCTGATTCGTGCTATTCGACGACGAGAGACTGGTGGGTTAGAAGAATGGCCGGCGATCATGGGCCATCGGCTTTCTCTTAACGCCACACATTTACGGAGTATCACGAAAGGGTTGGAGTTGGTAGTGGAAGAGGGGACCGGGAAAAGGGCGCAATCCGATCTGGTCACGATTGCTGGAAAAACTGGAACCTCTCAAGTTGTCGCCCTGAGGCCGGGCCCTCAAAAGGACATACCCAAAGCATTTCGCGATCATGCCTGGTTTTTGTCCTATGCGCCGACCCAAAAGCCTCGAATTGCGGTGGCGGTATTAGTGGAACATATGGGCCATGGAGGTTCCGCGGCGGCTCCGTTGGCCAAAGAGTTAATTGAAGCGTTTGTTCAATTCAGGGATGAGGAAAATTCTGGCCCTCTCGGGGCCGGGGCCGCGATTCCTTCTCACCTCATTCAACCGGAGCCTGTGAATGGTTGATCGTGGTCTTCCCTCCAGACGAGTGGATGGCTTAGAGCTGAGCTTCGTGGCGGTGATTCTAGGGATTTTATTGATTGGGCTCCTCTCAATTTATAGTGTCACCTCCATGACCCCTGCTAAAGGCATGCCCATTTATTTCAAGCAATTGACCTGGATTGGGGTTGGCGCTCTCGCGTTTTTAGTAGTGGCGAGTGTTGATTATCATAAATGGGCGCGGTGGTCGTATCTTCTCTACGGTCTGGGGTTAGTGCTCCTGCTCATCGTGATGTTTTATGGGAAGAGCAGTCGCGGAGCACAGCGATGGATTCCTTTAGGCCCCTTGGCCATTCAACCCTCAGAATTTATCAAGGTTCCGCTGATTCTGATTCTTTCCACATACTATGGGACTCGGAGGAGGCATGGGTGGTGGGCTCGAGTTATTGTGCCCGGGTTGATTGCCTTGCCGGGATTCCTCCTTATCCTGAAACAACCAGATTTGGGGAGTAGCCTGAGCTTTTTAGCCATTTTTTTTACATTGCTACTGGCGGTTGGGGTGAAATCAAAAGCTTTTGGATTGGTGTTATTGTCAGCTTGTATGCTTTTCCCCTTTGCCTGGGGCGAATTATGGGGATCATTGCATGATTACCAAAAAGAACGGATTTTAAGCTTTGTCGACCCGGCTTATGATCCGGGAGGCAAAGGCTATCATGGGCTTCAATCGAGAATTGCCATAGGGTCAGGTGAAATTTTGGGAAAGGGTCTTCAGGGAGGGACCCAAACGCAATTTAAGTTTTTGCCTGAAGGCCATACAGATTTTATCTTCGCGGTGTTTGCCGAAGAATGGGGGTTTTTAGGGGCACTTCTGTTGTTGGCCCTGTTCCTGTCCTTACTTCTGCTTGGGTTGGAAATTGCGTCAAAATCAAAAGATGTGTTAGGGGGCTTATTGGCAGTTGGTGTGGTCGGGATGCTCACATTTGCCATGGTGATCAATATTGCGATGACCGTGGGACTCGCACCCATTGTAGGAATCCCCTTACCGTTAATGAGTTATGGTGGAAGCGCCACGGTGGTGACCATGGCGTCCTTAGGATTATTGATGAGTGTGAAGCGCCGTCGAATGACCTTACTCCCCTAAGGAGTTCAAGGCTCAGCGGGTATTGTTTGTCCTCTTCGAGTTGACGTCTTGATGGGAGGATGAATAGGCCACGACATGAGCGTGAGAAAAATATTGCATTGAATACATCATCGACTTTGACAGCAGGAGAGCATCCTGTCTCGACAGCGTTTTTCTCTTGCACGGGAAAGGTAAACCTTCACCATGAGTACTGAAATTGCGATTAATGTCACGCGAGAGGAAACGCGCGTGGCGGTATTAGAAAACAAGGTCGTGACCGAGTTATATGTTGACCGGGCACGAAAGAAAGATTTTGTTGGTGATATTTACAAAGGGAAGGTGGTGAAGGTGTTGCCGGGTATGCAGGCTGCCTTTCTCGATATTGGGCTAGAACGTGCGGCCTTTATGCATGTGTCCGATCTGTCTGTGGATGCCGATCCTGGTGATCTCTTGGAAGAAAGTGAAGAGGAGGAGAAAGGCCAAGAAATTCCCCGTCCTCGTCGACAAGCTATTCGCCCAATAGAACAGTTGTTGGAAGAAGGGCAGGAAGTCGTCGTGCAAATTTCTAAAGGACCGATTGGAACCAAAGGGCCTCGTGTGACGGGATACACCTCTCTTCCTGGTCGCTTTTTGGTGTTCATGCCCAATGTGGATCATGTGGGAATTTCTCGTCGTATCGCCAATGATGAGGAACGGCTTCGCCTGAAAACGATTATGAAGCGGATTCGGAAACCAGGGTGTGGGTATATCGTGCGAACGGTGAGCGAAGGGGTCACCGAAGATGATTTGAGGTCTGATGTTGAGTACCTCGAGGCCTTATGGAAGGATATTCAAACGAAACAAAGCCAATTCTCGGCCCCCTCCATGCTGCATTCGGAATTATCCCTGACCCTACGGGTGGTTCGAGACCTTTTTACCAAACGTGTCGATAAATTGTGGATTGATTCCAAAGATGAATTTGCCGAAGTCAAAGAGTTTGTGCGTCGGTATATGCCAGAACAGACAGCCCGAGTGTTTCATTATGATAAAGAAGAAAGTTTATTCGATCATCTTGGTGTGGAAATGGAAATTTCCAGAGCGATGGGTCGCAAAGTCTGGCTCAAGTCGGGTGGTCATATTGTGATTGATCATACCGAAGCGATGACGGTCATTGATGTCAATACTGGGCGATTTGTGGGAAAACGCGATCAGGAAGAAACGATTCTCAAAAACAACCTCGAAGCGGCTCGTGAAATCGCCTATCAGGTCAAACTCCGAGGGATTGGGGGAATCATTACCATTGATTTTATTGACATGGAGCGAGAGCGAAATCGGGATAAGGTCTATCATGCGTTGGTGGACTCGATGGGGAAAGACAAAGCCAAAACCAAGATTTCTCGAATTACCGATTTAGGCCTCATAGAGATATCTCGGGAACGAGTGCGGGAAGACCTTTTGCGTACGTTGTCTGAATTATGTTTTGATTGTGATGGTCGGGGATACACCAAATCCGCCTTGTCGGTGGTGTATGATATTTTTCGAGATATCCGACGTATTGGCCGATCTTCTGGCCGGCAGACGATTGTGATCGGGGTCAATCCCAGAATTGTTGAATTATTATTAGATTCCGAACATGAGGGGGTAGAACTTCTCGAACGAGACTATGGCCATCATATTGTCGTCAATTCAGATCCCCTGTTACACCTTGAACAATATGATATTGTCGTGATAGGAGGTACGCGCGCGGCCTAGGAGGCCGTTCAGTTGGAAATGTTCTGCAGAGACTGTTGAAAAAAGTTGCCAGGGGCGTTCTCAGAGTTAGTTGCTCGTTGCTCGTAACGAGTCGCTAGTATTTTAGGATCTTGAATCTCTTCCTTTACCCTAGCAACGAGAGACGAATAACGAGCGACTAATCCCATGTTTTCTGTTTTTGTGACCTTTTGGGACAGTCCTTGCTCCTTCATGATGTATGAAGGGGTGGATCAGAGCCAATCGGCTATGAAGGAAACGTGTACGTAATTCAACCTAGAAACGGCAGTTGGGCGCGAAAAAGCTGTGCAAGGGATTTATGTACATAGAGAATTGTAAAAACTTGCGGTCACCTTTTGGGTGATGAAAGATTGTTACAATTCTCTAGGTGCATGACGAACGTGTGCAGACTTTCGTGATCCAACTGCTGTTTCTAGGTTCAACAGAGCCCTTTAGGGAATGACAAAATTGACCACACTGCAGGCCTGGTTAACCTTGCGATCAGTTAAGGGGCTGGGCGATGAGGGAGTGAACAGATTAGTTCAGATTTTTGGGTCTCCAGAAGCCGTGTGTGGGGCTTCTCAACAAGGGTTACAGGAAAAGGGCTGTATCAAGAAATCTGTTGCTGAGGCTATTGCTAGGGCCCCTGATCCCCAAGCTGCCGTACACATTCAAGAAGAAATGCGGGGAGTAGAAGCGGGGCAGTATATTATTGTGAGTGTAGGAGATCAGACGTATCCTCAACGATTATCCATGATTTCCACTCCCCCTTCTCTTTTGTATATGACAGGAAAACTTCTTGAAGAAGATACCAATGCGTTAGCAGTGGTCGGTGCCAGAAAAGCTTCACTGGGTGGCGTGTCTTTTACCGAGGAGTTGAGTTATAACCTGGCGTCTTTAGGATTTACGATTGTCAGTGGAATGGCGAGGGGAATTGATGCGGCGGCTCATCGTGGTGCGCTCAAAGCCTCCGGACGCACCATCGCGGTATTGGGGTGTGGTATTGATCAGACCTATCCTCCGGAACACAAAAGTTTACGGAGGGACATTGAAGAACGTGGAGTGGTTATTTCAGAATTTCCGACAAGGACACCTCCCCGAGGTCATCACTTTCCTAGACGTAATCGCATTATTAGTGGATTGTCTGTTGGAGTTATCGTCACAGAGGCTGCCTTACAAAGTGGATCCCTCATTACGGGAAAGTTTGCCCTGGAACAGAATCGGGAAGTGTTTGCGGTTCCAGGATCGGTCAAGGGGAATCGCAATCGTGGCCCGCATCATTTGATTAAACAGGGAGCCAAACTTGTGGAAGGCCCTGAGGATATATTAGAAGAAGTCTTTCCCCAATTGACCTCCGAGATGCAGGATCGGCTTCAACAGGCCCAGCCGCCTACTCCGGTGACGCCACCCCAGTTGACCGGGGAAGAAGGTACGGTTTTTCAACTACTTTCGGATGAACCCCTGTCTGGGGATGAGGTGACCACTCAAGCTCGGTTTCATCCTGCCGAGGTAATGAGTATTTTGTTATCATTAGAGTTAAAGGGATTGATTAAACAATTACCAGGTCCCCATTATATCCGAAGTTCGGCATATTTATGGGAATAATCGGCTTTGGCCTGAAGCGGGCCGAATTTTTCTAGGAACAAAGGTCGTGTAGATTTATGGCAAAATCATTAATTATCGTGGAGTCCCCAGCGAAGGCTCGGACTATTGGCAAGTATTTAGGGCGCGGCTATCAAGTGATGGCTTCCGTGGGCCATGTGAAAGATTTGCCCAAAAGTAAGCTGGGGGTCGATCTTGAGCATGACTTTAAACCACAGTATGTAGTGATTCGTGGGAAAAGCAAAATCTTATCGGAAATTAAGGCCCAAGCAAAAAAAGCAGACAAAATATTCCTGGCCCCGGATCCGGACCGCGAGGG
Organism: uncultured Nitrospiraceae bacterium; assembly: GCA_964555115.1. Taxonomy (GTDB): domain Bacteria; phylum Nitrospirota; class Nitrospiria; order Nitrospirales; family UBA8639; genus CAZKRH01. The sequence continues at coordinate 8,704 of CAZKRH010000175.1, forward strand.
AGAAGCCATTGCATGGCATATTGCTGAAGAATTAAATGGGAATGGGGCTCCAGTGTATCGGGTCCTCTTTAACGAGATCACTCAAAGTGCCATCAAGCGGGCTCTTCAGTCTCCTGGTACGATTGATATGAATAAAGTCAATGCCCAACAGGCACGACGGGTACTCGATCGGATTGTGGGCTACATGCTCAGTCCCTTGTTATGGAAAAAAATTCGACGGGGTCTGAGTGCGGGCCGCGTACAATCTGTGGCCGTCAGGGTTATTTGTGAACGGGAAGCCGAACGTGAGGCATTTGAGACACGAGAATATTGGACGATCACGGCCTCGCTGGAAGGAGAACATCCACCCGCGTTTGAAGCCCGGCTCCAAGAATTTCGTGGGAAACCTTTAGAAATTCAGTCGGAAGAAGAGTCCAACCAAGTGCTTGAGGCTTTAGCTGGTGCGACGTTCAAAGTCACGAACATTGAAAAGCAAGAAAAACGTCGGAACCCGCCCCCTCCGTTTATCACCAGTCGGTTACAACAAGATGCTGCTCGTAAGCTTCGATTCCCTGCTAAAAAGACCATGATGTTGGCCCAAAAGTTATACGAAGGGCTTGATTTAGGGTCAGAGGGCCCCATTGGATTGATTACGTATATGAGAACAGATTCTACACGCATTGCTTCGGAAGCCCAGACCGAGGCAGTAGACCTGATTCGTTCTCGTTTTGGCGAACAATATCTTCCGGCTACTCCCAATGTGTACAAAACGGCAAAGTCCGCACAGGAGGCGCATGAAGCCATTCGGCCAACCTCCGCGCAACGGGATCCTGAAGAATTGAAAGCCTTCTTGGATCAAGATCTCTATCGTCTCTACAAGCTCATATGGAATCGGTTTATGGCTTCGCAAATGACCAAGGGATTAGATGAGGCGACGAAAGTAGATATTAGTGCCAATGAATATGGATTCCGCGCAACGGGAACCGTGGAAAAATTTGACGGGTATCGGCGGGTGTATGTGGAAGGACAGGATGTGCCGGAAGCTCCTGCCACAGGTGCCGCATCCCCTGTCTCTGATGAACAACGTCGCTTACCTGAACTGACGGTGGATGAGCCACTCAGATTGTTAGAAGGCTCAGAACAAGGGATTCTGCCCAAACAGCATTTTACCCAGCCACCTCCACGCTACAATGAAGCGTTGCTCATTCGGGAGTTGGAAGAAAAAGGCATTGGGCGCCCGTCCACCTATGCCGCGATTATTTCCACGATTCAAGATCGAGGCTATGTAGAAAAAGAGGAAAACCGTTTCAAACCGACAGAATTAGGACAAGTGGTCAATGAACGGCTCGTTCAACATTTTCCGCATGTCTTCAATATCGCCTTTACGGCTGAAATGGAATCCCAACTCGATGAAATCGAAGAGGGTGGGAAAGATTGGGTCACCACCGTGAAGGAGTTTTACACGCCCTTTGCCAAGGATCTAAAAGAGGCAGAAGAAAAGATGGAGGGGCTCAAGGGGAAAGAGGAGCCGACTGATATTGAATGTGATAAATGTGGGCAGCAGATGGTCATTAAGTGGGGACGGAATGGCCATTTTCTGGCTTGTCCCGCCTACCCCACCTGTAAAAATACCAAACAATTTTCAAAAGATGAAAATGGAGTCATCCAGGTTATCGAGCGAGCCGACCAAACCACAGATGAAAAATGTGAGAAATGTAGTAGTCCCATGGTCGTCAAAACGGGTCGGTTTGGGGCTTTTTTAGCTTGCTCCAACTACCCAGACTGTAAAACGACCAAGCAGATTACCCTGGGAGTCAAATGCCCTCAAGAGGGGTGCGCGGGTGAGTTAGTTCAAAAACGGACCAAAAAAGGCAGAGTCTTTTATTCCTGCAGTAAATATCCCAAATGTACCTTTGCGTTATGGCACCGACCGGTCAATAAGAGCTGTCCCAAATGCCAAGCTCCCTTCCTCATTGAAAAAGTGAACAAACAGACTGGAGCGGTGGTGCAATGTCAGAATGAGTCGTGTGATTATTTAGAGGCGAGTTAGAAGTTCGTCACTCGTACCCTGTTGCTCGTCTCTCGTTGCTAGAAAAATGAAAAGTGCAGGATCCTTAAATACGAGCGACCAGCAACGAGCGACTAACCCAAGGAGCACCGCTGGGGTTTCTTCAACAGTCCCACAAACGATATTTAGGTGCCAACCGCTGGTTTCATCCCCTTACTTGGCTCATAAATTTTGATCGCATCACTGTTTCCTTGAATCACATCTTCAGTAATCACCACCTCTTTGATATCGGGATGAGATGGAATGTCGTACATGACATCCAACATCACATCTTCAAGAATGGAACGCAGTCCGCGAGCGCCAGTTTTCTGGGCAAAAGCTTTTTTCGCGACCGCCACCAATGCCGTATCAGTAAATTTTAATTTGACTTTATCGAAGGACATCAATTTTTGGTATTGCTTGATGAGCGCATTTCGGGGTTCGGTGAGAATACGAATGAGGGCAGGTTCGTCAAGTTCTTGAAGGGTGGTCACCACCGGAAGCCGTCCAATAAACTCTGGAATGAGCCCATATTGCAGGAGATCTTCTGGTTGGATAAAGGGTAACAGGGAGGGGTTTTGTTCCTGGTTCGCAGATTTCCCACCCTGACGGAAGCCCATACGTTTTTTGTTGAGACGGCGTTCAATAATAGGCTCAAGACCGACAAAGGCTCCTCCGCAAATGACCAAAATATTTTTCGTTTCGACTTGAATAAATTCTTGATGTGGGTGTTTGCGTCCTCCCTGGGGAGGGACGTTCGCGGTGGTCCCTTCAATGAGTTTTAACAGGGCCTGCTGAACCCCTTCACCGGAGACATCACGAGTAATAGAAGGGCTATCGGCCTTTCGGGTAATTTTATCGATTTCATCAATATAAATAATACCTCGTTCCGCCCGTTCCACTTCATAATCTGCCGCTTGAAGAAGTTTCAGAATAATATTCTCAACGTCTTCTCCCACATACCCGGCTTCAGTCAATGTGGTGGCATCAGCTAAGGTAAACGGGACATCCAAGTAGTCAGCCAAGGTTTGAGCCAATAAGGTCTTCCCCGTACCGGTGGGTCCCACCATGAGAATATTGCCTTTTTGGAGCTCGACATCACTATTATCATTGACCGCAATGCGTTTGTAGTGATTATGAACGGCCACGGAAAGGATTTTTTTGGCACGGTGTTGTCCGATGATATATTGGTCGAGGTGTCGATTAATCTCTACCGGTTTGCGAAGTTTGGAAGAGATTTCCTCTTTGGCTTCCTGCCATTCCTCTGCCATGATTTCATTGCAGAGCCCCACACATTCATCACAAATATAGACGGTTGGGCCGGCAATGAGTTTTCGGACTTGATCGCGGTTCTTTCCACAAAACGAGCAACGAAGATTCGTGTCAGATTTGACTTGTTTGGCCATAGGACCTCCTGCCCTTACTCGTCCTTGTCCTTGGACGCGCCTTTGCCCTCGGATTTCGATTTTTCTTGGCCTGGGACTCGAGTGATGACTTCATCAATCAGGCCATAGGTCTTCGCATTCTCAGCCGTCAAGAAATAATCGCGTTCCGTGTCATTCTGAATTTTCTCCAAGGTTTGCCCCGTGTGCTTCGCCATGATCTCATTCAGGCGGGCACGGATACTGAGAATTTCTCGAGCATGAATGTCAATCTCGGTAGCTTGACCCTGGAAGCCGCCCAAGGGTTGATGAATCATGACCCGGGCATTCGGGAGGGCATAGCGCTTCCCTGTGGCTCCGGCACACAATAAGAGGGCGCCCATACTCGCAGCTTGTCCTAAACAAATGGTGGTGATGGGGGGTTTCACATATTGCATCGTATCGTAAATGCCGAGTCCTGCTGTGACGCTGCCACCTGGTGAATTCACGTACAGATTGATATCTTTTTCCGGATCTTCGGCTTCTAAAAAAAGAAGTTGCGCAATAATCAAATTGGAAAACACATCATCGATAGCCGCACCCAGAAAGATGATGCGATCTTTTAACAGTCGAGAATAAATGTCGTACGCTCGTTCTCCACGGTTGGTGGTTTCAATAACCATTGGCACTAGCATAGTCTGATGTACCCTTTCTTGTTGAACGTGTGGCACGCTCTAGGAAACACGGTGGTTCGGTAGAGAGAGAGCATCATGGACATAGTCGTGAATACCCTCAGGCCTGTTGGCGGTGTAACCTATCCCTGGATGACCGCAAACTGGTAAACCAGCTGCAAGGCCTTTTCCGCACGAATCCTTTCTCGAAATTCCGACAATGATTCTTCCCCACCGGAGGTGACCATGCGTTGGACATCTTCGACGGGAAGTTTCAACCCTTTGGCCAATTTGGCGATTTCGTCTTGAATATCCTGGTCTTCCACTTCGATGGATTCCTTTTTGGAAATGGCTTCCAGGATCAAAGACAGCCTGACACGTTTTTTGGCCTCAGGGAGGAATTCTTCCTGTAGCCGTTTGATGTCTTGTTCTTGCTGGAGCACATCATCAAGGGGATGGCCGGCCTTCTTTTTTTGCTGATCTTCAATAAGTCGTTGCCGGACCATGGTGCGAACTTCACGGTCAACCAAGACCTCTGGCACATCAAAATGGTGCATGGTGAGTAAGCGCTCCATCACATGTTCTTTGTGGGTTTCTTCAATATCTTTTTTCAGCAGGTCCTCGAGTTCAGTCCGGATCGTATCTTGCAGTTGCTCAAGCGTTTCAAAGGGGCCGCAGTCCTTGGCAAATTCATCATCCAGTTCAGGAAGTTGTTTGTGTTTGACGCCTTGAACGGTAATCGAAAATTGAACGGATTTCCCAGCTAATCGTTCATCGGGATGGGAACTGGGATAGTCTTGGGACAGCTCAAAGGTGTCTCCCTCTTTTTTCCCAAGCAAGGAGTCTTCAATCTCGAGACCAAGAATAGGCTTTTTGGAACCCATGTGGTGAAGGTGTCCTTCCTTGCTCGCACCTTCGAGGGGGGCTCCGTCCAATTGTCCTTCTACTTTCACGACGGCATAGAAATCGTCCCCCAACGGTGTTCCTTGAGGGGCGGCTTCCAGTCTGGCCTGTTTTTGACGAAACGATTCCAAGGCTTCGGTGACTTGTTCGTCGGTGACGCTTCGGGGATCAGGTTTGAGGGAGATAGGATTGGGTGGGCGATAATCGTGGAGTTCAATGTGGGGTTTAATTTCCACGGTTGCCGTAAAACTAAATACCGTATTCCGCTTGGCTTTAATGCGTTCCATGGGAGGAATATCAACCATCACCGGCGTGACGCCGGCTTCCTGGATAGCCCGTTGGTAATAATCAGGCACCAGTCGTTGGACCACGTCTTGTTCGACTTCCTTCCCATAGCGTTGCTCGAGGATGGAAAGAGGCGCTTTGCCTTGGCGAAAGCCCGGAATACGCACCTGGCGTTTGAGATCAGCAAAGACTTTATCAAAGGCTTTATTCACGTCTTCTTCGGGCACTTCAATTTTCAGGGCTCGCTTACCAGGGCCTAATTCGGTCATTTCCAGTTTCATGGCTTAAGACATCCTTATCCAACAAAAGAGAACAATGATCCGGGCATCCACAACAATTCAGGAGTCAGACTTGGTGCGAGAGGGGGGACTCGAACCCCCACGGTCACCCACAAGATCCTAAGTCTTGCGCGTCTGCCAGTTCCGCCACTCTCGCGTAAATCGGATTATCGCACACTGCAAAGGAAACGTCTCCTTCACAGACAGGAATCATCTTCAAGTTGAGGGCGTGATTGAGATAACCCGTACGCTATAAACGGCAGGTTTTCTTACCTTTTTACAGGTCAAAGTAGGGGACTGTCAACGAGAACTTTTAAGGAAAAGCCCTTATGGAAAAAGCCAATGGTAAGCCATCCGGAGAGTAGAGGATTTCAACTAAATATTTTCCATGATATGGTGCCGCATCAGCTACCTGAAAGAAGTAAGGGAAGAAAGATAGGGGACGTCCTGGAAAAGAGACTTTTCTAACTTGCCATTGGCCAGAATTCTGGGCTATGTTTATGGGTATGGGTCTTAAGCAACTGTATCTAGATATTTACGAGCACTTTTTGGATAAACGGGCGACCGCCCAGGGCTATGATTTCCAAAAGGGGGATCTGGGAAGTGTGGCTCCCAAGCAAGTCACCTTCTCGGAAAAGCTCAAATGGTGGACGTTAAATCGCCCCACTCGCATGCAGCAAATTGAACAAGAACGGGATCGCCGCCAACAGGAAATCTTGGCTCTCAAACATCCTTCTTCCCCTTCTATCACGAATAAATCTTCTTCATAAACGGATTCTGATTTTCCTCCCCAGATGGACATAGTCTCTGCGACTATCCAACTCTATCAACAGGCTTTGCGAGAAGCGAGCCGGTCATTTGTCCAATGTTGGATTATCGCCCTCGCTGTGGTGGCGTTCGCCATTCTTCTGTTCGTGATTATGATGATGGCCCGATCGATGGGGTTTCTGGGCGGGTTTCTTATCGGGTTTGGCAATGCCTTTTTTGTCGGGTGGACGTTACGGCTCGTTGAGCAGGCCGTCCAAGGGGCACGCCGGTTAGGGTGGCAAGATGTGTGGGACAGTGCTGGACAGTATTTTGGCGATGTGATCACCCTGGGATTTATCCTTTGGATTCCACTCCAATTTTTGCAAATGGGCATGCACAGCAATCCCTATGGGTCCCTCATCGTATCCGCGGTGTTTCTTCTCCTGTTTATCGTGTTAAACCCCATTCCTGAGATCATTTACCAGGGGCGACATGGGTCGCCATTAGATGCCATGAAAGACAGTTATGAATTTGTCCTTGAGAATTGGATTGAATGGTTTCTGCCCTTGGCCCTCATTCTGGCTCCGCTGGGCTTAACCTTTTTCTTCAGCGTGGCTGGTGGGGGAGGTCGACTGGTTGGGTTAAATTTTTTTCAATTACTACAATTTCCCTTTACCGTGCTGACGATGTGGGGACAGTATTTAGGGCTGCCAGAAGACATCACTTCGCTGGCGGTGGTCTTGCTCACCCCTCTGGCGACCATCTTCATGTTGTTTTTTAGAGGCCACCTTTTTGCGGCATTGTCGGGAACCTCACGACGTCAGCGGCTCTTCAAACAACGATCGTTTCGGGGCTGAGAAAAATGTTCTGGGTCTCCAGTACCGTGATCGCTCTTTGCTTGTCGCTATCTAGAGCGCATGATATGATGAAAACCTTGACGGCCGATGGGAATTGAGAGAGGTGTGAGTAGATCGTAGAGCCTTGAAAGGGCGAAGAGCCACATAACAGACTGTGACTGTGGAGAGGTGCGAGAGTGGCCGATTCGGCGTGCTTGGAAAGCACGTGTACTAGCAATGGTACCGTGGGTTCGAATCCCACCCTCTCCGCCAGCAATTCAATGGCTGTTTGATAGGGATTGGAGCTGAATCTCGTCCTTGGTTTTACTGGTAAGAAGAGGGTGAGATTCGAACGGGGGTTGTGAAGGGGGTATTCCCCCTTCATGGGGTGACCGGAGCAAAGCGGAGGCACGAGGGGGCTGGGCCCCCTAGTGGGAGACTGAGGAAGGTTGTGACTCAGGCGACTTCGAATCCCACCCTCTCCGCCAGCAATTATAGATTTGTTAAAATTTCACCCTCAATTAATAAATTGAATTGAGAAAGGGGCTGGGCCCTGTGCATCAGAATCCTGTGAACTCCGCCAGGTCCGGAAGGAAGCAACGGTAAGCGGGCTAGTCTGGGTGTCGCAGGATCACCTGGCCCCCGTTCTTTTCATGGGAATGTTGAAAAAGTCTGCCGGCCTTCACGCTCGCCGCTGAAACCAGCTTTTGCGTGCAAGCGGCCAAGGCTACAGCAGACAAGCCAGCGGTGTTCTCAGGGTTAGTCGCTCGTTGCTCGTAACTGGTCGCTAGTATTTTCCTTTAGTCCACAGACTTTACCTTCAAATGAAAACTTTCTCTTGAGAAAATCGATTATTGTTACTTTCCATAGCGAGTGATTGGTAGAACATGGAATTTCAAGTTTCCGCACGCAAATACCGCCCAGGAACATTCCAAGACCTTATTGGCCAACCGCATGTGGTCCAAACCTTAAAAAATGCCATTGTCAGGAAACAGGTCGCTCACGCGTACTTGTTTTCGGGCATGCGAGGGGTGGGGAAAACGACGGTGGCTCGCATTTTAGCCAAATCCTTGAATTGTGAGCAGGGCCCAACGGATCAGCCCTGTGAAACGTGTGATAGTTGTGTCGAGATTTCTCGCGGCAATTCCGTGGATGTAATTGAAATTGATGGGGCCTCGAATACCGGGGTGGATGATGTTCGGGAGCTGCGCGAGAACATCAAGTTTGCGCCGTTTCGTGGCAGTTATCGTGTATATATCATCGATGAAGTCCACATGCTGTCGAACTCCGCGTTTAATGCGTTACTCAAAACGCTTGAGGAACCTCCAGCGCATGCGGTATTTGTCTTTGCCACTACAGAGATTCACAAAATTCCCGCCACGATTCTGTCCCGGTGCCAGCATTTTAATTTTCGAAGAATTCCGCGGTTAGAAATTGTCAGTCGATTGCGGCATGTCGCTGAACACAATGGTGTGCAGGTGGATGATCGGGCCCTGACCTCCATTGCTCGGGCCAGTGAAGGGAGCATGCGTGATGGGTTGAGTTTGTTAGATCAGGCCGTGGCGTTTGGGGGACAAACGATTCGCCATGAAGATCTCGAGAGTATGTTGGGGGCTGTTCCCGAAGAATTGGTTCGTCAATTAATTGAAACGATTATCCAGCAAGACTCGCCTCGCGCCATCGATGTGGTCGCACAAGTCTTGAACCGCGGGTATGACCTTCGGGTCTATGGCAGTGCCGTGGTGGAGCGAATCAGGAATTTGCTGGTAGCTGCGGTGGTCCCAGATCGTCAGCAAGTGGAAAGTCTCATGGATTTACCACAGGAAGAGGTGGAGCAAACGCTGAAGGAATCTCAGGCGATCCCCGTTCAGCAGCTTCAGGATTTGTTTGGGATCTTTTCTCGAGTTGAAGATATGCTTCGCCATACGATGCATCCTCGATTCGCCTTTGAAGTGGCGGTGATTCGGGCAACTCAGCTCGATCAGCAACATGAATCAGCCCCTTCTCACGTTGCCACGATTTCTTCGAAGCCCACCACTCCAGCTTCGCCAAGGCCAACTCCTCCTTCTCGAACTGAAGAGGTTCGGCACAAACCCACAACCGCCCCACCTCCATCCATCAATCGTCCGGTTGTCGGTGCCACTCAGGGTCAACAAACAGAGTCTGTGGGTTTCCAAAAGAATGCTCCCCCGCCAAAGCCGATGCTCAAACCTCCTGCACCCAAACCGCAGATTTCTCCGCAAGTGGCACAAGTGAAGAAGTCTGAAGCGTTAGTGGGCCAATCTCGCTCGACATCTGGACCGATCTTGAGCGTGGGGCAATGGGAGCAGGCGGTGGATCGTTTGATCAAGGAACATCCCAATATTGGAACATTTTTAGAGGTGGGAACCTTAGTCACGATTGATGCGGATCAAGTGGTGATTGGGTACCCCAAAACAGCATCAGTCGCCTGTTCTCGGATTCAGAAAGAAGAAAATCGTGGATTGGTGGCCAAAAACATTCGAGAGATTATCGGACGGGCTCTCCATATTCGAGTCGTTGAACTGAAAGAAGGGGAATCCACCGGCCCCACGATTGGGCAACTGCGAGCCAAACGAAATGACCATAACGATCAAGTCTTACTGGACGAAGCTCGAGCGAATCCGCTCGTCAAACAAGCCCTGGAAATTTTTGGTGGAGAAGTGGTAGAGGCTCGCCGCCTGTCAGATGGGAAGGAGAAAGGCTAATGGCAAAAAATCCTTTTGGGGATATGGGAAATTTACTCAAACAAGCTCAGCAAATGCAGGAGCGTTTGGGAAAGATCCAAGAAGAGGCTGCGGAGAAAACGGTGGAGGGCTCTTCAGGGGGAGGCATGGTAAAGATTACGGCCAATGGCGCCATGCAAATTACCAAGATTGTGATTGATCCCGAAGTGATTAAATCTGAGGATGCCGACATGCTTCAAGACTTATTGGTGGCCGCCATTAATGAAGCGTTACGGAAATCGAAAGAAATGATGGCAGAAGAAGTGAAGGGATTAACAGGAGGAATGGGGATCCCCGGCATGTTTTAGGGTGGGGGATGTTGAAAAAGTCAGCCAGCGGCGTTCTCGGGCCTTTGTCGTCCTCACGTACTTCGTGTACGCTCCGGGCGCCAAAGCCCCTGCGGCCTTGCTGGACGGCCTTTTTGAACATCCCCTTTTTTCATAATTCTCGAAAAAATAATACTAATCTAGTATTCATGAGTCGATTTATTTAAGAGGGAACCTAGATTAAAAATGCACACTCAATCTCAAGAAGGGCTGCTGGCCAAGTTAGCCAAAGAGTTTGTTCGACTGCCTGGCATTGGTCCGAAGACAGGCCAACGGCTGGCATTTCATATGATGAAAGCTAGCAAAGAAGAGGCCTTGCGTTTGGCCGAGGCCATACGCGAGGTGAAAGAGTTTGTGTCGTTTTGTGTGCAATGTGGGAATATTGCCGAAAGTGAATTGTGTCACATTTGCCTAGATCCCAAACGTGATCGAACCAAAATCTTGGTAGTGGAAGAACCTAGCACGCTACATGCCATCGACCAAAGTCGGAGCTATCATGGTTTGTACCATGTGCTCATGGGTTCTCTGTCTCCCCTGGATGGGGTCGGGCCTTCCGACATTCGTCTTCAGGATTTAGAGCTTCGAGTGAAAGACGGGGGAGTGGAAGAGGTGATCGTCGCAACGAATCCCACTATTGAAGGAGAGGCCACGGCCATTTATTTGGCAAAAATGCTGAAGCCGTATCATGTCCGTGTATCACGAATTGCCTATGGGATCCCCGTGGGAATGGATATTGAATATGCCGATGAGGTGACGTTGACTAAATCGATCGAAGGGCGTCGTCCCCTTTAAGGGGCTTTTGAAAAAGTCCGCCAGCGGCGTTCTCTGGACTTTGTCGTCCTCACGTACTTCGTGTACGCTGCGGGCGCCAAAGCCTCTGCGGCCTTGCTGGACGGCCATTTTGAAAAGCCCCTTTCCCTATGAACAGGGGGTTGGAACGTTGTCGACAAAATGACCTTCCCTAATTTTTTATAACGTTACCCGATTCCTCAACTCCTTTCACTTCCCCTAATCAAAAATTTGCCCACTCTGTGCTGGGCATATGATTAATGAAAAAATCCATTGAACATTTATGAGGCCAACGTCATTTTTAATTCTTTCATGAACTGGTTTCCCAAAGATTCTGGAGTGTTGTGGTTGACAGTTTCTGACCGAAGAAAAGATGACACTTTTTTTCGGTCACGGTCATCTTTAATACCATCTGCAAACAATTTGGGAATGGTGAACCCTTGTGATAACTGAAGAAGGTTGCGTTGTTCGAGAACAGAAAGCTTAAGATCTTTGAGCAATTTCGTAAGAAGGGATTTTTCTCCCTTGGATGAGGCATTCAGTAACGAGGCACATACTCCACCGGCGTTATATCGCACTTCTGCCGAAAGCTTTTCCACCGACGTAGAGGAAACAGGACGGTTAGCAGATGGTTTGGCTCCTTTGCGTGGTGATTTTTTTGAAGAGGCTTTTGGCTTGTTCGATAATGTAGGAGCCGATGCCTTAAAGGTTCTAGCCCGAGATCGGGAAGAGGCCGTTTTTTTAGAGGATGTGGTAGACGCAGATTTCTTAGGCTTCACCTGAGTTTTTGCTGTTGTTGAAGAAGTCTTTTTTCGAGGAGAGGCGGTAGGTTTTTTGGCCACCGGTTTTTTCTTGCTTGTGAGCGCGGTTGATTTTTTGGGGGAAGAGCTTTTGCCAGACTTTTTAGCTTTCGTCTTCTTGCCTTTATGAGCTTGGGTGGCAGAAGATTTTTTTGTGACTTTGGGCGGTGCAATCTTGCGTGACCCGGTTTTTTTAGGTTTGGTCGATCGACGAGTTTTGTTGGAAGGACGTTTGCCTGGCATGAATACAACCTTTCTTTTACATTCTGGTGGTGAAGGTCATGGACGAAATACCAAAATTTCTTAAAAGATTCATAACAAATTTGGAAGAGTAACCATAGCTTTTTCTTATCAGTTGAGCAAGAATCCTCATGCGAGAGTATTCTCAGATCTCGCGGTCCGAAATGTCGAAAAAGTAAAACAGGAAGGTCGTTCATGTTACCAATGATATTGCCAGAAAACTCCCAATTAGAGAAATTCCAACATACCGGAATAGAAGCGGCCAGAATCGGGGCTAAGATTCTATGTCATTATGCCGCCGAAGGATTTCAGGTCGAACGAAAAGATCCAGATAATGCCATTAATCTGGTCACGCAGGCTGACAAGGACTCTGAGCGGGCCATTGTTGATTTCATTCAAGCCACCTTTCCGACCCATCAAATCTTAGCTGAGGAGGAAGGGGTTCATTCTGCCCAGGAATCTCCCTACAAGTGGATAATTGACCCTCTGGACGGAACCACCAATTTTACACATGGGTTTCCCATGTATAATGTGTCCATAGGACTGGAATACGAAGGGCAATGTATTGTCGGCGTCGTGATTGATCCCACCCGTGACGAATTGTTTTCGGCTGTCATGGGACAAGGGGCCACGTTAAATGGTCAGCCCATTCGGGTGTCTCAGGTTCCCCAACTTGATCAAGCCCTTCTCGTGACAGGGTTTGGGTACGATATTCGAGAGAATCCCCAGAATAACCTTAAGGAATTCAGAAGCTTTGCGTTACGAGCCCAAGGAATGCGACGAACGGGTACGGCAGCCATTGATCTGTGCTATGTTGCCTGTGGCCGGTTGGATGGATTTTGGGAACTCAATCTCAATCCTTGGGATACGGCGGCGGGGTTAGTGATAGTCCAAGAAGCGGGAGGCAGAGTGACGGATTATCAGGGGGCTCCATTCTCCGTGTATCAACATCAGTTGGTGGCAAGTAATGGGACTATTCACCAAGAAATGCTCGGTGTTCTGCGCGAATGCCTTTAGAATAACTACCCACAGTAAGGATCGAATGCAGTAGGCACATGAAAAGTCTTTTGAAATTTATAGGTATTTTAGTGGTCATTATTGTCGTGGGCCTGTTTATTGTGGGGGCCTCACTGAATGCGATTGTAAAAACGGGAATCGCGACCATGGGGACCCAAATGGTTGGGGCTCCTGTCAGTGTAGAAGATGTTGATATTTCTTTAGTGTCTGATGGGGGTCGTATGCGGGCCGATGTCAAGAATCTGGTGATCAAAAATCCCCCTCCCTTTCAAACCCCTCGAGCGATCGTTCTACCCTATGTCAATATTAAGGTAGATCGGGACTCTGTCCTCACCAACACGATTGTCATTGAAGAAATTATCATTGATTCTCCCGAGATTACCTATGAGGGATCAGACAGGGGAAGCAACCTGAGTCGTATTCAAGAGAATGTCCAGGGGTACTCAATGGGAGGGTTCGCAGACCATTCTGCACAAACTGAACAAAAAAAGAATGCCGAACAGGAATCAGCAAAGGAAGGGGCCAAAAAGGTTCAAATAGCAAGAGTCGTGATCATCAATGCCAAAGTCAATCTGAGTCTGACTGGGCTTCAAGGAAAATCCATTCAAATGACGTTGCCTGATATCGTATTGAAAGATATTGGCAAACAAGAGGGTGGTGTTGGATTTCAGGAAGCCGGAGCCCAAATTTTTGGGGCATTGTTTGATGGCGTGGAAAAGGTCGTCCCGGGGTCCGGAAAATTCTTAGGCGAGGAGATCGAAAAACTTAGTGGGTCGGTGAAAGAGTTAGGACAAGAAGCAGAGAAAATTGGCAAGGATTTACTAAGAGGAATTTTGAATGAACAATAAATGAGATAGAACGTCTAGTTCCCCTCATTGGCATGCCCCTTCCCCCAACCTTCAACGGTATAAAAGAATCATCGTATGGCCTCAAGTCCTGTCAGGAGCTGAGGTTCTATCCAGGACCTAAAAAGAAACGAACCACATTTCACTGGATGTTGAGCCCTTTAGAAAACACTCGAAATACCGATGAAGAGTAACACCCTTAAAGCCATTTCCCTAGTAGACCTAAGAGGAGTATTCCTTGAGGAAGTCCAACACACACGTTCGGTCCCCACGTCTCCTAACCAAAGCGCAATTTCGGAATCAGTTATTGGGGGTGATGGATCAGAAAAATCATTGGGCATGGTCTCATTTTGCGGGAGGCGATCTCTCTAAATCTCAACTCAAAATCCATTTCCAACAAGAGTATGAAGTGTACGTTCGGGATTTCCCGGTTTTTCTGGCCCGCATCCATGGCCAAAACCCACCGGCTGAGGTTCGACGGATGTTGGCAGAAAATATCTATGAAGAAGATACAGGAAAGTTGTCGTTGGGAACGGCCCATCCGGAATTGTTTCTCACCATGATGAAAGGGTTGGGTTTTCGAAATGGGGGATTCACCAACATCAACCTGCTCCCGGCTAGCCGTCGATACCGGCGGTGGTTAGATGTGGTGTCCAACAATCGAGAGTGGGTCGTCGGTGCAGCGGTCCTCACGATTTTTGTGGAGGGAAGTATCAAGGATCGTGGTGAAATTCGAAATCCTTCTCCTGCTAGAAGTCCACAAGATATGGAAGCCCATATTCACGATCATCCTCTGGTTAAACATCATGGCCTGTCGCCAATCCACATGGACCTGAGTCGGGCCCATCAAATGGTAGAAAACGGCCATCGACACGATGCGTATCATATGGTGGTCAATCATGCGAAAGATGTTCATCAACAGCAGACGGTTTTGGCTGCTATGGAAAAATCCCTGGACCTCTGGTTGCAATATCGGAATGGTGTTGTCCGAGCATGTGGAGTAGCCGTTTCCTAAATGGGTCTCTGCCCTTTACTGGGTTGTCTCATCCAATTTTTTTCCAGCAAGTTTTTTCCTTCCAAACCTTTGAATGCCATTTATCTCTCTGGTTTCTTCTTGGCACGTCTTGTTCTCTCACCTACCCGCCTTAATCAACAAGCGATTCTTCTGGGGGCTCTTCGGGCCCCAAGGGTTTAAACAGCATGAGTAAGGCCGGTAAGAGAGTGAGATTACTGGCTAGCGCCACGATCATGGCAAAGCCCGTGAGGACTCCAAAGTAAATAGTCGGAATAAAATTGGAGAAGGCCAAGATGGAAAAGCCAACCGTGATAGTCAGCGCGGTATAATAAATTGCTCGGCCAATGCTCCCGTGACAAGCTTTGACCGTAGTGAGGTAATGCCGACTGAGTGCAAATTCCACTTGAAACCGGTGGATGTAATGAATGGCATGGTCTACGGCAATGCCCACCGTAATCGCCGCAATGGTGATAGTCATGATATCTAAGGGAATTCCCACCCATCCCATAAGGCCCAACACGGAGGTGGCTGCTAAGAGGTTTGGAATGATAGCCCACAACGAGAGCGCCACACTCCGAAACAGTACGATGAACATGCCGAAGATACTGATAAACACCACGCCGAGTGTCAGAATTTGTGATCTATAGAGGCTCTGCAGCAAATTGTTATAGAGCACGGCCATCCCTGTGGCATGTACATTCTCCGGGGCTAAATGCATATCGTCTACCAGATACGCTTGGATCTTTTCGATTAGCTCTTTCCGCTTTAAATTCGGCGCTGATTCAATGAGCCGCATCGTGATCCGCACTTGATTGCCATCTGAGGACAAATAGGGATCAATCAATGCTTGTTTGACATTGTCTGGCACCAATTTTCGTAATATGGCTAATTCATAATCCTCTGGCATTTGCCCATCATTCAGTTGTTTAAATACTTTCATGCCAGTCGCAAGGGACAGCACTTTCCCGACCTCGGGAAGTTGTTCCAGATGATCGTGAATGGTTTCGATCAAGGTTAATCGATCACCATTAAACCAGTAGGTGAGAGCTTCGGAATCATCATCTTCTCCAAATGGGTCATCAAAGGGATCGCTGGTTTCCTCATCTTCCTCCTCCAGCGAGGCATAAAACTCTGCATCGGCATCGATCACAAAGTCTAACGGGATGGTGCCTCCGAGTTCGGTATCAATGAGTTCCATCCCTCGGTAAATTTCAGTCGTGCTTTTAAAATGATCGATGAATCGATTTTCGACGTTCAACTGCGCTATACCCACTCCTCCCAACACGGCGAGTGTGAGGCAAAAGAACACAATCCCCTTCGTGTGCCGTTGGCTGAAGGCGGCGACGGCTTGAGTAAAGGCTTTCGTGCCATCGGGTCGCACAATCACATTTTCATGACCAATCATGACGAGGACCGCGGGAAAGTAGATGAAATTGATGATGAAAGCAAAGAGGATTCCAATCGTCATCATCCACCCAAAATCAATGACCGGCCGTATATCGCTGACGACAAGTGAGCAGAAAGCCACCACGGTTGTAATGGCCGTATAAAAACAGGGCTTGGCCATGATGCGCATGGTGTCATAGACCAAGGTGCCGTTGTCGGTCCATGGATAGGCTTCTCGCAAAATGCGATAGCGTACGATGAGGTGGATGGTAAGAGACATCGTGATGATGAGGAGCAGGGAAATAAAGTTTGATGAGATAACCGTCACATGCCAATCGGCCCATCCCAAAAAGCCTACCATGGCACTGACGGAGAGAAGACAGCAGGATAGGGGAAGAGCGACCCACCGAATTTTTCTGAAGAAAAATGTGAGGGCCAGAATGAGAAACACCCCTACTCCCAACCCAAAGAACGTAATATCGTGTTCGATGAAACTAATCATATCAGCTGTGATCATCCGCACTCCGCCCAGATAGAGCTGAGCATGGACTCGGTGTTTATTCATAATGTTGCGGATGATTCGAATATCTTTGCGTTGGGTGGTGACGACAGAATCATGGTAGGCAGAAAATTCTGCTGAGGCCTGTCGTAATTGACGGGTTTCCTCGTTGGTTAGTCCCGTTTCAACTTTCTTTTCTCGGAGTGAGTTGCGGGTCTCTAGCAGAGAATTGTAGCGTTCATCCGGAGCAAAAATGACTTTGAGGGCTGTGGTGTGTCCGTCCAAACTCACCAAATTATTCTGATAGATGGGACTTTCCAAAAATTCTTGTTGAGCCAGCTTTTTATCCACCCCCGGTGTTTCAAGCGTTCGCACCGTGCCATCCTCTGAGGTGAGCTCAGAGATAGTGACCTTAGGGCTATTTAAGAGGGGGACATCTAGGATCGTGAGAACAGACTTTACGCGGGGAAGGGCTGACAATTCATCACGCAATGATTTGAGTCCTTCTAGGGAAATGGGCGAAAAGAGGGAGACTCCAGGGGTGTAGGTGACAATGAGAAAATCGTCAGAGCCGTATATTTTTCTGGTGTCGCGGTAATATTTTAAATCTTGGTCATTTTCTAACACGAGGGTTTCAGAGGAGGCATCAAGCTTAAAATTAGGTGCATGCGTGGCCAAAAACCCCACGATTAGAAATAAGACCCCTAACGAAATAAGGGGGCGATCAATGACGGATTTTTTATAAATGCCTAAAAGTGTTGACCCCATGAGTAGTCCTGTTTTCTTGTGTAAAGAAGAGTAAAATAAAATATATCATTTAGGGACGCGGCACCAGTATAGGACAGGCCCCAGGTTACCGAACCTCATCGTTCTTAATAAAGTGGCCTCAAACGGAGATGGTGCCTTGGTCTCGTGAATGACATGCTATCCTTGGTGGGCCACAGGCATCCGCGCATCTTCTATCTGGAAGGATAGTAAAGTCAATAATTGTGGAGGAAAATGTGAAAATTCCTACATTTTGTTATCTGGTTCACGAAAGTAAGTAGAGGACAGTATAGAAGAATGAGGTGGAGGTTGGTCGTGATGGAGTGGTGGCATTGTGGGGTGCCATGGTTTTTATTGGTGTGTGGATTAGGTGTTCTCATGGGCCATCCTGCTTTTGGGAAGGAATTAAAGCATACGGATTGGCAAGGAGAATTTTCCAGAAGGGTCACAGAATGTGGCAACATTCTTGAGAAGGCCTACCCTCCATTTCAGATCCCAGTTTCGGCTTTAAATCTTGATACTCTCTCCGTTTCTACCCGGGAAGATATGGTCGTCGAAGTGGAATTGAAGGAACCTCTGGATGAGGTTCAGTCCATCTATTGGCGAACGACCGAACCACAACACGGACAATCGTTTATAGATGATTTGCAATCAGGGAGGTCTCAAAGCTTTCTCATAAAGAGATCGAGACGTGGTGCCAGAGCGGCGTTACAACATCATTCCACTATGCTGCTATTGGGGCTATCATTTGGGAAACGAAATCCCAAATATGATGAAACGATTAGAAGGTAGACCAATTTCTTCAAGATCTGAATCATTGCCCGACTCCCAACCTTATCAACATTTTTCATCCCTGTACTCGATGCCTCATTGGGGAGATTGGCAAACCTCCCTCCTCAAGCCACAAACATTGACAACGCTATTCCCAGAAATGTCATAGGTGGGCCTAGGTCCACTTGAACCTGTCTATTCTTGGTGTTGCTCCCCATCTATGGTTTTCTGACCAAGTGTAAGGCTCAGGTAAGAGCTCTAGGAAAATCCTAGAGCAGGGTAGGAAACCATCATAGGTGCAGGTCATGATGCACCGGGTGCAGTTGAGAGGAACCTTGGGAAAGGTGGACTTGGGAAAGCCAGGCCGGTTAATGACCGACCTCAGGTATGGAGCGGAGCTCCACAAGCCCTTCCTGGTTTAACTGGGTCATTAATTGAAGAAGATCGTGTTTGGCTGTTTCTTCGGGGACCTCATAACGGGAACAGATGGAGGTGAGTACCTCTTGCAGGGAACGGGATCCATCACACATGGTCCAAATGGTGGTGCCCAAGGGATTGAGTGAATGGTAAAACCCAGTGTGTAGGTTTAAAAGAACGGCCTCATCATCTAATAATGAAGACTGAACGTCAGGATGGGGTGTAACGATCGTGTATTCTAATTTCATGGCAATAACCTTGGGTGAGCAACACTTTTAATGATACGGCGTGAGGTACGTGATTTGCCTCGGTACATCTTCACCGAACATGCGAACGAGAGCCTCCAAAAGTTACCGTTCACTTAACAATTGTTCCAATTGAGACGCCACGTCTGTTTGTTGACGATGGGAAATATACCAGTCAATGGTACGGTGCAGACCTTCCAGAAAGGGCACCTGAGGCTCCCACCCTAAAAGATGTTTAGCTAAGGTATTATCGGCGACACGGTTATAAGGGCCCGTCGGCATTTCCGGCATCAGTTCAATTTCTGGGGAATATTCAAAATACCGTTGCACTTTGAGTGCGGCATCGATCACTCGTGTTCTCTCCATAGTCCCAAGATTGATCGCGCGTCCGTCATCAATCTTTTCAGCAGCGAGAATGGTACCTTCCACAATATCCTCAACATACGTCCAATTCCGAATTTGTTCGCCCGTTCCCCATACCTCGAAAGGGTTTTGCTGAACAAAGGCACGGGCGATCATGGCCATAATGGCATGATCTTCTTTACACCGTTCCCCATACGCGGTGAAATAGCGACACGAAACGGCTTTCATCTCGTGCGCCTGACTATAAATTTGTAGGGTGAGTTCACCCATCAATTTCGCATATCCATAAATGTTGTCGGCATCATAAGGAGGGCCTACCATGTTTTCTGTAAGATAGACCAACTCCTTCGGGTCCATTTGTCGAAAATTTGGGTAGACACACCCCGAAGAGGCATACACGACCTTTTCAACCTTGGCCTCTCGACAGGCCATAAACAACATGCCGTCAAGCGCGAGATTGCCCGCACAGGCTGATTGATGCGTTTCAAGATAGCCCCGTCCCCCATGATCGGCAGCGAGGTGGAACACATATTCTATCCCGTCTACAGCATGACGAGCGACGTCTTGTTCCCGTAAGTCACCCTCAATAAATTCAATAGCGCCTGCAGTCAGTTCATGTTCAATATTGGAGAGTTTACCACTACTCAAATTGTCCACGACGCGAACATCAGCTCCGCGTTTGACTAAGGCTTGAACCAAATGCGAACCAATAAAAGAGGCCCCGCCGGTAACGAGGATTTTACGCTGATCCCAATTCATGCCCATCCCTCCCTGGTAGTTGGGGAGTCCAAGTTTCCGGATC
>CAZKRH010000176.1:0-12310 GCA_964555115.1 uncultured Nitrospiraceae bacterium
CCCTCTCAGCGAATTTGAGAAGGATACTCAATATTAAGTAGATAAACTTAGATATTTCTATTGACCTGCCGATAAGTATAGAGGTAGGATAAAAACAGGAAATAGAAAAAATGCCAAAGTGCAGCATTCAAAAAATGTAAAATTTGCTGTGAACAGATACAAGAAAAGGAGGTTCGTATGAAAGCCAAAGAGGGTGTCGTTAATCTACTGAACAAAATCCTAACCGAAGAATTAACGGTCATTAACCAATATTTCTTGCATGCCAAAATGTGCAAAAATTGGGGGTATGATCGTTTGCACCATCATGTGATGGATCGAGCCTTGGGCGAGATGAAAGATGCCACGGCGATTGTGGATCACATCCTGTATTTAGATGGATTACCGAATATGCAACGACTGGGGACTGTCAAAATTGGAGAAACGGTTCCGGAACAATTAAAAGTGGACTTGGACAAAGAAAAGGGTATGGTCAAAATGATGACCCAGGGCATTGAACATTGCGTCAAAGTCGGAGATTATACGACTCGCCATATGTTGGAAGAAATGGTGAAGGATGAGGAAGAGCATATTGATTGGATTGAGACCCAACTCGAAACCATTAAGCAAGTGGGATTGCCAAATTATTTGAGCGAACAAATTAAACATGAATCATAAAAGAATCGACTAGAGGTTCATTCAAAAGGTTTGAATTCCCTCCTCTCTGCAAATCTTTTTAAGAGAGGGGGGATAGCTGAAAAAAGGTAAAATCCTGAGTGGCTTATCATTTCTGTTTTTAAAAAAACATTGCACCGTATGTATCAGTCTTCTCCGCTTTTTCCCCTTCTCTGACTTTTCTTTACAGTTTTCCATTCTATAGTCCCTAGCATTTGGATGAGTTGTTCTAGGTATTGAGGAGAAACCCTGATTTTGAGTCAATGGGGGTATGAAATTTTTTTAGAACAAGAAACTCCAGGGTCTGGAGGTAGGGGAGGAGTCTTGGAGGATGGTGTCATGAAATTGGTGCTCAAATCTGGTTATTGAAAGCCAATGTGTTCCATTTGGAGAAGATGGTGGGTGTTGGTACAGCTTTGTTATGGTTTGCTCTCAAATCCAAAAAGAAAAAAGTTCAAGAAAACACATTCCGCGAAGTTGACCAGTTTTGGTGTATGAAGTGTGGAAGGACACGGGGTTGGAATATTTCATCAGAGGAAAAAGGGAAAGTTTTTTAATCTCCGAGGGCATCAAGAATGGGTAGTTTCTTGTGGAAAATGCCTTGTTTTCTTAAGAAATTTTCTTTGAGGACCGACTAGGACAGTCGAGCCCTTATCTTTAAGAGGGACAATACACCTATCTCTAATGAGACCTTTGAGACATTCATGATAATGGGTCTATGTTGTTAGGAATTGACGAATTGGGTAGTGGGGTATTGGGGGGTATCAGGAAAAAGGTAGAAGCAGGCTTTATACCTCTAAGACGTTAACGGTTGTATGTTCCGGCAATGAGAGTGATCTTGTGACCCAAACTGGGCTAGTAGAAAAAATTGTCGACAAACGTGCGGTGCCTGGCGTGTTGTCTTTTTCGGATTCAATGCAATTACTGTATATGAATTCGGAAGCGGAAGAGCTGTCTCTGCAAATAGGACAGGCGAGAAATGGGCATGAAGGGAATGAAGCTCTTCCGCCTGAGGTGCTAGAGCTGTGCCAGGACCTCCAGGATAAAATGGATGCGCATCCTGTACCCAAAGACCGTGAGCAAATTCAGTTGCGTAAGGTGGTCAATGATCTCAAGTTTCCTGTTCTGCTGAGGGGATTTCTCATCCCGGCACCACCAGGAGAAAATACCGTTCGTTTCCTCATCCTCATGGAAAAGATCGGGCGTCGGAGTCAAGTTGTTTCCAATGAGGCAAAAAAACGATTTCATTTGACAGATCGTGAACATGAAATTGTGATGCATGTGGCCGATGGTCAAACCAATAAAGAAATTGCTATCCTACTAGAAATTAGTGAGCATACGGTGAAAGAACATATAAAGCATGTCCTCCGAAAAACAAGTACCACAACGAGAACGGGAATTCTTGCCCAAATCTTTCGGTATTCCTAATCGTCACTGATCGTTCCTTCCTTTTTTCCCTTTGCTATCCCTCTCAAGTCAAATTCTTCAGCCATTGAATGGTTAATAGATCGAGCCTGCTAGCTGTATCCCCGTATGAATCGTCTTGATTCAAAGTGGGGTTCGGATAGATAATGTCTAGAAAATTTTCCCAGGTGAGAGGGGTGTCCTTTGTGGGGGAAGGAACGCCTCAAGGTGGTCGTGAGTGTACGAGAATAAAGGACAGGGCCATCCTATAACAAAACAAATCCATGGCAACAGAAGATAATCCTGAAATCGAATCAGATACTGGAGGGGTCTCCAAAGAGGAACAAGCCTTCTTAGAGTCCCTGAGAGCTGGGGACGAGGCGGCCTTTACAAGGTTAGTCGATCAATACTATGGAGTGCTGTTACGCTTAGCTAGAACCTTTGTCCCCAGTCAAGCCGTTGCGGAAGAAGTGGTTCAGGAGACGTGGATGGGAGTGTTTGAGGGATTGTCCAGGTTTGAAGGAAGATCTTCATTGAAAACATGGATATTTCGCATTCTGACCAACCGGGCAAAAACTCGAGGCAAGCGGGAAAGCCGATATGAACCTATTGGCACGGGTGGCTCTCAGGGGGAGGATCAGGACCTAGGCAGTGGAGACGGATTTCAGGATGATGGCCATTGGGCGAGCCTTCCGCGGGCTTGGGATGAAAATACTCCGGAACGATTGCTACTTTCAAAGGAAAGTCGTCAACAGGTGGATCAGGCCATCAGTACGCTGACGCCCATGCAACAACAGGTGATCACCCTTCGGGATATCGATGGATTGTCTTCACAAGAAGTGTGTAACGTCTTGGATATTACAGAGACCAACCAACGAGTGCTTCTCCATCGGGGGAGGGCTAAAGTTCGTCATAGTCTGGATGCCTACCTTCAAGGTGAATCAGGAAACACATAATGGGAAATGCTGCAAAAGACCAGATGATGAAATATCTCGCAGGCAATTTTACCTGTAAGGAAATCGCGGATATTGTCACGGAGTACCTTGAGGGGGCGATGCCGTTTTGGGATCGTGTGCGGTTTCAGTGGCACCTAGGAATGTGTGGGGGATGTCGGAATTATTTGAGCCAAATGAAGCATACCGTGGCAACTTTAGGAAAATTGCCTGCTGAACCCATACCGGAACACATCCGGGAAGAATTGCTCAACAGATTTCGTGATTGGAAAAAATCTGCCAAAGAATAGGAAAGGATATTCCATAATGGACAACGTAAAAAAGAGGGCGAGTAGGCCCTCTTTTTTTTGCCTGTTCGGGCCATGTGGAAGTCGTGGAAAATATTGTGGGTGTTAGAGAATCAGGAAAATGTTACTCGCTGGAAAAAGGAGCCATGGCACGGACTTGAACTTCTAGAATTCCTGTGCCATACACAACAGGGGTAGGCCAAATTCAGGCGACGTTAGCTGAACGATGTTGAACAAAAAAAATGAAGTACGGTACGTTCTTGATTTCAAGAAGGAGGTCTTGAAATGGCATTAACCAATTCGACCATGTTGGCATTGGGTACGGAATTGCCTGTGTTTCAATTGCCGGATGTCGTCTCGGGACAAATAATATCGCCAGAGACCTTTGCTGGCAAAACTGGGATATTGGTGATGTTTATTTGTCGGCATTGTCCGTATGTGGTCCATATTAAAGAAGAGCTAGCGAGGCTTGGGAAGGACTATGAGCATTCAGAATTGGGAATCGTGGCCATCAGTAGCAATGATGCCAAAAATTATCGAGAAGATAGTCCCGATCGACTGAAAACTATGGCTCAAGAACTCAGGTTCACCTTTCCCTATTGCTACGATGAAAGTCAACATGTGGCAAAATTGTTTACGGCGGCCTGTACGCCAGATTTTTTCCTCTTTAATAAGGAACGGAAATTAGTGTATCGCGGACAATTGGATAAGAGTCGGCCCGGAAACAACAAGCCAGTGACGGGAAAAGATGTACGTGAAGCCATAGAAGCTGTATTGCGGGGGCAATCGGTTTCTACCGAACAACAGCCCAGTGTAGGATGTAATATAAAATGGAAACCTGGAAATGCGCCGTTATATGGCTAAAGAAATCGATACACAAGAGGGGAAACTTCGATAGAGAAGTTTCCCCTCTTGTAAAAAGGAAATGACGTTCTCTTTTACAAGAGAACCCGTTGGACGTTTAATGATCTTTGGGAGGCATCGGCGTCCATTTTCCATCCTTCAGCTTTTCGCAGGTTTCTTGGGAAAGCTTCACCCAACCTTTTCCTTCGCAGGAATTCTTGCCTGAGCATTCGTGCCCCTTCCCTTGGCAATCGCCATGCCCTTTACAGGCGTTGACTCCATGACATTGACCCACGGCATGATCCCCGCTTGCCTGGGCAACGTCCAATCCTCCATACCCAGAAGCCGCCAAAAGCCCCGTTATTGCCGCACTGACGAGAAAAGAAGTTTTGTTGGCCATTTGAAAATCCTCCTTATACATTTGGTGAGTGTGTTGTTGGCAATGAACTGCACATAAATTCTAAGTATAGCTGGTTTACATAAATCCTTCTGTAAAGCAGATGACAAAAAAAGAAGTCCTCAGATTTAGAATGCTTAGGGGTTTCCCAGGAGTTATTGATGTTTTGTAAACACGATATCTCCAAAATAGGCGATGGCAGACTCGTGGGTATTATCGGTGTCCGTCATGATGGCCACTCCAGAAATATTGGGTGGGTCTTCCCCAAAAGCTTTCTGATAATCCTCGTACACATTATGGGTTTCCGTGACCCATTGATGGAGTTTGGCTGATCCACTTTGGGTGACAATCATTTGAGCCCTATCCGTATAGGGATTCGGCACTATGGTGCCAATAGGAGCTTTATTTCCCCAAATATAATTGATGGCGCCAATGGGTGGATATTCACCATAGAGAAGTTTGGCCGTTTCATACTTGGCTTTCTCAAAAAAACCGACTTTGCTGCTATCGTATTCAAAGGTGATATAAATTCGTGCAGGGTAGTCATCCCCATCTTTGCTGGAGACATCACCCTGTTCAAGAATATTCTCCACTTTCCAACGCCATTGAATGATAGGAAATTCCTTAGGATCAAGAGAAATTTTTCGAGTGAAACCAGATGAAGACTGTTGGCTCTTGGCTTGAACAACAACGGTATTGCCGTCTCTGACCAAAGTATAATCCGTATGTTTGGGGATGTTGTCAAACGTGAGGGGTTCCCACCCTTCTGGAAACGATCCACCGGGTTGGGCATCTGAAAATATCCCGACCCTAAACAAATCATTCGTGGTTGAGTAGACCACTGTGGAGAAAGAACCAAAACCGAAGAAAAAGATCAGAAGAAGGAAGATTGAGAAATGGGCACCCCTAAAAACCAGCATTTTTTTGTGAGTGCAAGGAAGTCGCGCGCGGAAAACCGCAGTGTATAGGCGAATACATGAGGATTTGAGCACGAGGCTGACGCCGCCATCACGGAAAAGCACGGTTTTTAGAGTTGCCCAAATGTTCATTCAAAGCTTGCTTTATTCAAATAGTCATAGGAGGCTAGCGAGACCGCGCAAAGAGTTTTTTAAGAAAATTCTTTTTCCCCTCCGTGAAGGTGGTCTTTTTCCACGCATTCGCAACTCTTTTAATCACTTCCGCTTGGGTAGGATAGGGATGAATGGTGCCGGAGATGGTGCTCAACCCAAGTTTGCCCTTCATGGCCAGGGTAAATTCGCTAATCATATCACCAGCATGGGCCGCGACAATGGTGGCGCCAAGGATGGTATCCGTGCCTTTTTTGACATGGACCCTGGCAAATCCCTCATCTTCACCATCCAAGATGGCCCGATCGACATCATCCAATTGGAAGGTAAAGGTGTCGACGTCATGACCTTTTTCTTTGGCTTCCCCTTCATACATCCCCACGTGGGCAATTTCGGGTTCCGTAAAGGTACACCAGGGAATAATCAGAGAGTCGGTGCTGGCATATCCAAAACCCAACGGATGAGGAAAGAGGGCATTTTGAATTACAATTTGGGCCATGGCATCAGCGGTATGGGTAAATTTAAAAGGAAAACAAATATCTCCAGCGGCATAAACCTTTGGATTGGAGGTTTGGAGTCGGGCATTGACCTTCACGCCTGATCGTTGATCATAGTCTACACCAACAGTTTCTAATCCCAATCCCTCGACGTTAGGGGCTCGACCAATCCCAACCAACACGTCGTCAGCGATACATTCTTTGGGCTGGCCTTGTTCGTCATAATGAAGGACGATTTCATGCTTTCGCTTTTCCACCCTGGTAATATTGGAGTGGAAGACAAAGTTCACTCCATCCTTCGACATTTGTTGTTGAACGATTTCAGCCGCGTCCGAATCCTCTCGAGGTAAAATATGATCGGTTTGTTCAAAGAGGTGGACCTGACTGCCAAAACGAGCAAACGATTGGGCCATTTCGCATCCAATGGGTCCGGCGCCAATCACGGCTAACCGTGGAGGGAGGTGCTCGAGGGAAAAAATCGTTTCATTTGTGAGGTAAGAAATTTCATCCAAACCGGGGATCGGGGGGGCCGCGGCGCGCGCACCCGTACAAATCACGGCTTTAGAATATTCCAATGTTTTTCCATCGACCTCAATCGTATTCCCCTGACCAAATCGGCCTTCCCCTATGTACACATCAACTCCCAATTTTGTAAAACGATGGGCTGAATCCACATGACTGATACGAGCTCGAAGTTTTCGCATGCGGGCCATAGCCGCCCCAAAGTCAGGTTTGATCCCCTCGGGGATAGACAAACCAAATTGAGCAGCATTCCGAACCTCCGCCCAGGCCCGTGAAGCTCGAATGACTCCTTTGGAGGGAACACAGCCAACATTCAGACAATCACCCCCCATCAAATGACGTTCAATCAAGGCCACCTTGGCTCCCAACGCCGTGCCTATAGCAGCAGTGACGAGACCTGCGGTCCCTGCGCCAATCACAACCAGGTTGTACCGACCGGAAGGTTCAGGGTTCACCCAAGTGGGCGGATGAACATTATTCACCAATTCCTGATTGAATTGATCCATGGGAAGGACTTGAACCGGCGTACCCTGATGATTGTCTTGTGACATAAAGAACCTCAATTAGCTAAAGGGGGATGGAGTACAGGCACTCGTATGCTAAAAAAAGTGTAGCTGTGTCGAGCATAGGTTAGGAATCTTTTTTCTTAGAAAATTTTCGATAGAGAATAGGCATAAGAGCGAGAAGCCCTAATAGGGTAAAGGCCATGAGCACAGGGGGGGAGGCAATTTCCCCAAGTGAATTGATGGTCCCAAGCTGACTGCCGGCGAACGCAAAGACGAAACTTCCCGGAATAATCCCGAGAGAGGTGGCAACCACGTAGGTGCCTAAATTCATACGGGTAAGGCCTGAGACCAAATTCACTAAAAAGAAGGGAAAGGCTGGAATCAGCCGCAAGGTCATGAGATAACTAAAGGCGTTTTGGGCAAATCCGGCTTGAATAGGACCCAGTCGATCTCCAAATTTTGACTCCACCCAATCACGTAAAAGATACCGTGCCGCCAGGAAAGCCAATGTGGCTCCAGTGGTGGCTCCAATGTTGACGAAGAGGGTGCCTAACACGCTCCCGAATAAAAAGCCTCCTGCGATGGTCATAATAGCACCACCGGGAAGAGAAAATCCCGTTTGAATAATATAGAGCGCAACAAAAATGCCCACAGCGGTTCCAAAATTCGCCTCGGTGTACGAAAGAAGATTGTCCCGGTTGGCCTTAAGGGAGTCGAGCGATAAGTACTGTCCAAGATCAAAGTACAAGAAGGCGCCAATCCCCACAGCTAATAAGAGGGCCAATACAATTTTCCCCATGGGACTGGTAGGTGTGTCTTCAGTAGTGGTCGGTGTGGTCATTGTGGGCTCCATGGATGAGGTCGGCATGGTCGTGTATCCTTATTCTCTAGACACTAGACAAAAGAAGGTGTTTCCTCTAAGGAACGTATGCGCTTGATGATATCGTCCTTTTTACCCCGGGAGTGTTACAACAACAAGGAACTTTTTCAACAGTCTCATAGAATAATGAAATTTGCATTTCGACCAACACACATCCTGAAGATACTAATTCTCTTGGCTTTGGTCTTTGGAGCGTATGTCCTTCTAGACCAGGTGGATATAGCCGAAATGTTGAATCCCAACCACCTGGTGGACTATCTCGAAACCACCGGAAATTGGGCTCCCCTCATTTTTATGGGAATGATGGCCTTGGCAGTTGTCATCAGTCCCATCCCCAGCGTGCCCTTGGATTTAGCGGCAGGAATTGCCTTTGGGCCGCTGCTAGGAACGGCCTATGCGGTAATTGGAGCTGAAATTGGGGCACTAATAAGTTTTATGATTGGGAGGATGTTGGGTCGAGAGGTCGTATCAAAATTGTTACGAACGAAAATTGTGTTTTGTGAAAAATGTGCAGATCATCATTTGGCAACCGTGGTTCTCCTGGCTCGGTTAATTCCCGTATTTTCTTTTGACCTCGTGAGTTATGGCGCGGGAATGACCAAAATGTCTATAAAGGCATTTGCCTTAGCCACCTTTTTCGGAATGATTCCCCCAACATTTGCGTTTACCTACTTAGGAGGAACATTAACGACTGTGCAATGGCCGTTGATATTATCGGGTGTGGTACTAGTAGGGATATTTTTAGTCCTACCCAAATTCATTCTTCGCAATCGATCTGCCTGGTGGGTCCAACTGCTCCAAGGAAAAGTACCCAGCGAGGAGTTTCAGCCTCCAGCCCTCGAACCAATTGCTGACCATTCAAAAGGTCAGTGCCAGTATTGTGGCGCCCTCGATACGGAGAATTAACAGAACTCCTTCCCCTTTATTTTCTAGTTTGGGAATTTTTCTCCCTCGCCATCTGGCGCGGCGGAGCCGCGGTGCCGAATTCGACTATTCGGCGAGCACTGTTTGAGCGGAGCGAGTTGCCCAGCCATAGAATTCGGTGTTGGGGCGGAGTTCACCCGGAGGGACGAGACCGGGCAGAAATGGTTTTGGGTCCTTTTGCCGAAACAAAAGGACCTTAAGAAGTTTTCATTTGCTCGACAATCGATTCCGCAGGATAGGTCAGAATTTCAGCGAGCGTGGGATGGTAATGCGGCATGTAGAGCAGATCTTGGGCCGTGCCCTGGAAATACATCACCGCGATCAGTTCATGGATGAGTTCGGCAGCTTCAGGGCCGACAATATGCCCACCTAAGAGTTCACCCGTTTGGGGATGAGCTATAAGTTTCACGTGGCCATGGAGCTCTCCAAGGGTCATCGATTTGCCATGGTCATTAAAAGGGTAGGAGGCGACTAGGTAGGCGATTTCTTGTTGCCGACAATCTTTTTCGCTTAATCCCACACTGGCTACTTGGGGGTCAGTAAACACCACTTGGGTGGTCAGGTGGTCATCTTGTTTGCGTTGAGCTTCAGTCGAATGAATAGCATTCCATCCGGCAATTTCTCCCTGCTGAATGGCAATGTGGACGATTTCATGAAGGCCATTCACATCTCCCACCGAAAAGATATGTGGCTGGCTCGTTCGCATGGTCGCATCCACAACTATTTTTCCTTGTTGGACATCCACGTTCGCCGCATCTAAGCCTAATCCGTCAATATTGGGGCGACGTCCTAGGGCTTGAAGAATCGTGTGAGCGGAAACAGTCTTTTCTTGACCTTCGTGGGTGAAGTGAGCTGTGGGAAGGTCATCGGTTTTTGAAAACCGGAGAAGTTGGGTGTTGGTAAAGAGGGTCATGCCTTCTTCTCGAAAATGGGCTTCGACGGGCCGGGCTAAATCTTCATCCCCTTGAGAAAGAATATGCCCACTCCGTTGAAGGAGAGTCACATGCGTTCCAATTCTCGAGAAAAATTGGGCCAGTTCCACTGCCACAGGACCACCGCCCAAGACGATCATCGATTGAGGAAGCTCGCGAAGTTCTAAGGCATCATCGCTGGTGAGATACCCTACCTCCTCAAGTCCAGGAATAGAGACATGTGATATCACCGACCCGGTCGAGATGACAAAAGATTTCGCGGTCAGTCGTTGCGTGCCGACTTGTATTTCATGAGGGGAGAGAAAGGTGGCGCGGTCATCATAAAGCGTGAAACGTGAACTCTTGAGGGCTTGAATGCGATCGTCGGCAAACTCTCCAATTAATTTCGCTTTGCGGTCAATAATTGCGGAAAGATTGGATTGGACCTTGACGGGTTCCAAGCCAAATTCCTCGGCCCGCTTCATGAGGGACATCACATCCGATGACCGCAAAATGGTTTTGGTCGGCATGCATCCCCGCAGGATACACAGACCGCCCAGTGGACCAGGGTCGATAATTCCGACATTGGCACCTTCATCTTGTGCAGTGCGAGCCGCTGCATAACCGCCTGAACCGCCACCAATAATAATGAGATCGTGTGTCATACAGACAATCGGGCCTCCTCTAATTTAAAATGGACAAATCATGGTACGATGAACGGCCAGGTTTCGACAAGAATGGAGGAAGGGGAAATCTGATGAACCAATGGTTGAAGAACTTTATGCTGGTGTGTGTGATCGGAGGATTGGTTGGGTGTGCGACAGTTACCGGTCCACTGGCAACCTTACCAATGAGCAGCCCGACTGCGGCCCAACACAACCTCGAGGGAATTCAAGCGTATAACAATGGGCAATGGGAACAGGCTCTGCCGCATTTTGAATCAGCCATTCAGGCCGACCCCAGTCTCCCCGAAGCCCATTTTAATTTAGCCCTGACCCTCCATAAACTTGGGAAGCACGAAGAAGCCAC
The DNA here is from genome assembly GCA_964555115.1 of uncultured Nitrospiraceae bacterium. Taxonomy (GTDB): domain Bacteria; phylum Nitrospirota; class Nitrospiria; order Nitrospirales; family UBA8639; genus CAZKRH01. The sequence continues at coordinate 10,872 of CAZKRH010000176.1, forward strand.
ACAGCATTTTCAAAAGGCGGGGGAACTGGCTCCAGATAGCAAAGAAATTGTAGCCTCTTCCGTCTATCGCAATCACCTTGGATTGTCCTCAACCTTTGAAAAACATATGAGTGGTGGGTACAAGTATTAACCTTGGACATTATGTGTAATTGGTGGCGGGTGAAGTGGAGGCAAGCAACGATCCCAATTGCGTTTTAGATTGCTTCGCCAGGAATGATCTATTATATGCAGGGTTTCGCCCCTGCAGACGAGGCCCTTTTGTTTCGGCAAAAGGACCTCACTATTATTGCCCTAAGCCGTGCGTCCCAGAAATGAAAAAAGATCCAAGGGGGTCTGCTAAGTCAGGTGGCACGAATTCCCGTAATTCGTTCCAAGAAAATGTTTCGGTGAGTGTTCAAGTCTTCCCATTTTGGGAGTCGCTCCGTGGTAGGGTTCTCCTTGGAGTCAATCACAAAATTGAGGTCTTGTAATTGAATGGAAGTTTCAGAAGATTTTTGTGCTAAAGATTGAAAGGCAGTGAGATCTTCGATGAAGGATGAATGATAATCATGAATAGCGCTTAACGCGACCAATATGGGTTCAGGAATGGTTGTAATCTCAGATGCGGGTTTCTGAGAGGCCTGCTTCCCTAGGAATTGAGGGAACAGAAACCCCGCGGTCTGGTATTCAGGTTGTTTCTGAAACATCGCCAGATATCGAAGCCGATTGAAAAATCGTTTCAGGGCCCGAGGAGTGTTGTGGCGTTTCTGAATGACTGGTAACCACAGGTTGAGGGCTTTGATAAATGCCGGGGAATCTTTTTCTACAGCATTTTTATCTTCTTGGAACAGTAACCAAATTCCGCCTCCGAAAAGCACAAGAAAAATCCAGCCACTCCAGTATGGAGACGGAGCCTCTTCACCCGGTGTGAGGGTGGCTGGCGGAATCTCAGGTTTTTGTTGAGTGGAAGATTCCGTTTGAGTTGATGAACTCGATGAGGAGGAGTCCCTTGGGTTGCCTGACGATCCTTGGTTACCCACCTCGGAATCGCCTTGGTTTGATTGATTGGCTTGAAATTGAAACGTTGGGATTTGAGTGGAGCCCAGCCAAAAACTCAAAATCAGAACGCTCAAGATGCCGACCACAGGAGTGGTTTTTTTAAGAAAATCTTTGACACTTTCTGAGATTTGTTGAATGGGCTTGGTGGGATTCGTGTTCGCCACTAATGTGTTAACCAGGTTTTTCGATTGCTTCTCCGTGGGGAGCGGAACAGGTACTTCGATATTGATGAGTTTTTCCATATACTGCCTGGCGAAATCCCTTCGCTTGTCCTGAGGGCTCTTTCCAGCTTTTGATCCTGCGCCATTGCCGGAAGAACTTGAGACTTTCAAGTCCGCCGGCTCACCTTCTTCCTCAGCCACTTCCTTAAGCCCGAGCCCTACACAGATATTCACCCGCTC
>CAZKRH010000177.1:0-2838 GCA_964555115.1 uncultured Nitrospiraceae bacterium
CCCCAGCCCATGTCCTGCGACGACAATTTTTTTGAAACCTATTTGCCGAAGATAGTTGCACACCGCGTCGATCTGACTCATGGCATCCTCAAAAATTCCGAACCCAAAAAACAGCCCCAAATTAGCAAGGATGGTATTCATGGTGATGGACGAATATCCATGCTTGGCAAGAATCTGAGGCAGGTCATGTTCAGTTTCATCTAGGAGATTTCCTAAAATGCCATGGAGCCGAAGAACGATGGGTTTATTTCCCACATGTTCTTCATGCGTCACTAAATGGTAAAAGAGGGCATCGATTTTATGGTGCGTGGAGGGAATGGAAATAATGCACCCCGAAATTTCTTCAATATCCATTATTTCACCTTGGTGTAAAGTTGCCTTTAGCTTGCTCTAGGAGAAAGCCTGCGTTAAAAGCCCCACGCTAAGAAGCGGAAGCCGCGACGACATCACCACTAAAATTTTTTCATGGGTCTTTCGGGGCCGATGGCCATGGCGAGTGGTTGTGCATTCATTTCGGCAGACCTGTTTGCCGTCATGCCTCTTGCCAAAGCAGAATAGCCCACCCACTTGCAATTCTGGCTCCTCCAACACAACGCTATATGGTAATAGTGACACCAGTCACGGGAACTTCCCAGTTTCGAATGATGCATATTGAAGGTATTGTCAACTTAGTGCGATTGGAACGCAACAGGGCCTGTGGATCTCGAATTCGTAATTATCACGAAATAGTCAAGTATTTCAGATACCGCAAGGTTGGAGGAGTTTTTTGACCATACGGGCATGATTAGCCATTCACCATGCACACCCGGAAGAAGGTAGTACGTGGCAAACCACCTAGCAGAACAACATAAAATAGAACAACTCAAAACACTTTTGGATCGTGACCCGAATGATGAGGTCGCGTTGTTTGGCCTGGGTAAAGCCTATCTTAAGGTCAAGAACTATGAAGAGGCTATCAGAGCATTAGAACGGTGTATTCAGGTTAAACTTGACTACTCTGCCGCGTATCAGGCTCTAACGGTGGCCTTGTATAAAGCTGGACAGATCGACCGGAGTACCGAAGTCGGCCGCAAGGGCATTGAAATTTCCCAAGTAAAGGGAGACTTAATGGTGACCAAGCAACTCCAGCACTTCCTAGGGCAAATAGAATAAAACCGAAACACGTGAAAGAAAGGGGTCGCCCATCTAGAAGGCTCCCATCAAGATAGGGTTAGGTCTGTACTCTTGAATTATCATTCAAATCTTGCGATGGATGCGGCATGGAAGTATGGTCGCGAGGAAGCCTAGATTGAAAAAGTTATCCCAAAGACTGGATCAGCGTACGCATCTCCGGAACGAGATCTCCTCCTCCGCTTGAGCGGCCTGATTGCGCTGCGGCGATACCGGCGGTGAGCACCGTCTTGGCTTCGTCGTTCCTCTTCAGCCCAGCCAACGCGCGGCCCAAGGCAAAGTGCGAAGCGACATGCACGGGATCAAGCTGCACCGCAACACGAAGGTGTTCCACAGCTTCCTCAAGATTCCCACCTTCCTTGAGGATCTTGTCCCCTAGACCATACCGTCCCAGAAATCCGTCCGGCTTCTTAGCCACCATCTGCCTGAATGCATCCACATCCATAGGTTGTCCCTTCTATTCATTCATTCGCATTGAAATTCTTTAACATTTCCAATTATTACGAATTCGAGACCGGCAGGGTTTTGACCAAGATGCCCTCTTAAGAAAGTTTCGGGAGGAGCCTTTAGGTTTTCAACCCGAGTAGAGATGACATAATTCTAAAGGCCAGTAGGAATCTTGAGTATGCTATTCCTCTGTCCCACCCCAGGCCCGGAGGTTTTCGGCAATGTTTCTCAACGACGTTGGATTGAGCGGTTGTCTTAGAAGTGTCTCGAACTCGGCATCACAATAGCCTTCTTGGCGCAAGGCCGCAGAGAGTTCCATCATCACCTTTGAGCTAAAGCGTTCTTGAGCCAATGCGAGGGTCTCTGCGTCATGGCGCAACTTTTCAAAGTTTGTGGCTTGCCATGGATTGGGCGTCGGAGTCACTTTGGGTGCCGACGTTTCCCGGTCAGCAAGAAATTCTAGAATTTCCTCCGATATCTGCCGGCAGTGCTGCTTCAACGCATTCACATCCATTTGCAGACCATCGTAAAATTGAGACCTCTTTTGGGGAGGCCATGCGAACTCGTACCAGTTTATCCTATCCTCAAGGTAAGGCTTACACCACCTTTTAGTCTCGTATGGTCAAAAAACTCGAACGGGGAAAGCTTGAACCAAACCTGTTCATTGGGCCTCTGGCCTGGGCGATTAGTAATTCGCCATGCAGAGGACCCAGGGCTTTCCATTTTTTCCAATTTTCTAATGTCTTACGGCAATCCCATGAGGATCGGCTGTTTCCTTTCCATTCTTCATATTCGACACCTTGGCTATGCCTATGACTTCTCCATTCCGACCACCATTCGTCACCTTTATCACCATGATCCCCGGCGATGACCCCTTCGCGTTGTTCACACCCTTATTATTTCCAGTCAAGGGGTGAACTCCTCTCATATTCGTGAACACGTAGCTGTTGTCGGGAGACACCCCAATGAGATCAGGGGCAGGGTCCTGACTATGAGAGCCTGCGAGGTTGATCAATCCCACACTCAAATTTGTCACCGTATCAATTATTTCAATTTTGTTTCCGGCACGGTCCACGACCCACAGATATTGGCCAACCCCCACCATACCGTGGGAGTCTGCAAACATGGTATCCCGTGTACTGATCAATTTGGCGGATACTGATCCTGGCAGTCCACTCATATTGATTGCGTACACGTCATACGCGAGAGGAGCCACTGGCC
>CAZKRH010000178.1:0-17898 GCA_964555115.1 uncultured Nitrospiraceae bacterium
CTATGCGTTACGCCGATTGTATCAAGAAGAAGGGCAATCCTTCAGTGTGCGAGCCTATTCGGAATCTGAGTTAGCCACCGCTCTGGGAGATAAATTACCCAAAGTGACCGGCTTGCATTACCACAGCGTCCTCGACCCCGCCTGGTTTGGCCTCTGGGACTTCAAAGTGCTGACCCTCGAAAAACCCGGAGGCTATCAACGCCCCGCCTACCAAGAAAACAAAGGCTTCCGCTGGTACAGCCAGCGGTAAAGACCTTAGGCCATCACGTTTCTTCTCACTCGACCTCTTCAAAATTCCTGGGTAAAATCATAACATCTTCATACTAGCAATATTTCCCAAAATCGGAGGGCCCATAATGACCACTGAACAATATCCCCGTAGTCCCAAGGAACAGCTTGGTGGAATAGCGCATTTGGGTCGATTGTTTGATAAAATCAGGATGCGAAACGCTGGGCTGATTCAAGATTACAATTACCTCACAGTGGGGTTTGACCTTTATCTTCTGAATCTGTTGGAAATTTCAGGGGAGGATTTAGAACAACGGGTATTGGCCGGAGGAACTGATGAAGAGTTAGTGGCCTGGATACAGGCGAACGGGAGAACCCTAACCGATCAAGACCGCACCCAATGGAATGACCGAATTGCCAATGGGGCACCACAGAATGAAGCAGCTCAACAACGCTTTGAAGCACGACGCGCCGAAGTCGGTACTACACGTGGCCTTTCCGAAAAACAACTTTCTCAAATCACCCGATGGGTCGATATTATTGAATGGGATGAAGGACGAATGTAACTTCAGAAACAGAGTTCGGAGGGGGAGGCCGATTCTGGCGATTTGCTCCACGTCGCTTCTGATCGTTTCCATTAATATACGTGAGATCTTGGTACAGGAATGAGACCATGATAAAGCCGTGGAGAATCATCGTATTGTTTACCATTGTTGTACTGTTTTTTCCTGTGGGGACTTTGTCCGCACAAACGGATCCGCAAGTCCAACATCTCAAGCAATATCTCAACGGACAAAAAATACTGCTATCATCACGAAAGGGCGGCCCGATTTACGGCACCTTTTATTTTGAAGAAATTCACTTTTGCCCATCTGGCCAGTACATGCTATTTGGCAAGAGCCGTAAACAGACTGTGCTTGGTAACGAACAGGTTAACAATTGGGAGGACTACGGCATCTGGAACGTGATTCATGTGCAGGGACAAGTAGCGCTACAGTACCGCTCACGATCAGGCACCGGTAACATTATTCCTATTCATTTTTTGCCGGACGGTCGCATCCAGATTCCCGATGGTATCTCTCTACAAAAACCGGGTGGAGCGCAATGCCGATAGCTGGAGGAGCAGGGCCGTCGTAGCCAAAACTTTTTAGGCTTTTCCGTGTAAATACCTGTGTCGTTTCCCTTCGGGAAACCGCTCAATCGCATAGCGTAGCATGGTCCGAGGCATGGTTGTGTAATGTTGCTTGAGAAAACCTTCCTCCACCTTCACTGCACGCTTTCCCACTTCGCGAAGCATCCAACCGACCGCTTTGTGGATCAGGTCCTCGTGATCTCCCACCAACATTTTGGCGATTTTCAATGTTTCGTGAAACTCGTGTTGTTTTATGTCATAGAAGGTGGCAATGATCGCCACACGTCGTTTCCAGAGGTTTGGTGACTTGGCCAGGACATAAAGAGGTTTCCGCCTTTTTTCAAACAGGTACCCCCCAACAATCTGCCACGCTGATAAATCTACCAGATCCCAGTTATTCACGTATTTCAGATTCTTCATATAAAAGCGATAAATCTCTTGTTGAGTTTTTTTCGTACCTTTTTGAAACTGGGCAACCAAAAGGAATAAGGCAGCCAGCCGTTGTTCATGAATAGGGGAACGCAATAAAGGGTGCGCAGCCTTGGGAGACAAACCTGTATAGGGTTTAATCAACTTTCGAATGTCAGGAACCCGAATGCCCCAAAATTGATCCCCTTCTCCATACTCTCCAGGCCCGGTCTTAAAAAACCACTGATTGATTTTAGCCCGCTCGGTACTAGAAGCCTCTCGTAAATCTTGAATAAGTTGTCGGCTGGTCATAAAGATATTTTCGATTGAGGAAGAATGGGTTTGAAATTTCCTTTACCAATCCCAAACTCCTTTGCCCTTCGGCGTGGCCGAGCAGTGCAGCCGACTCCGGTGGTTTTCGGCGAGCACTGTTTGAGCAAAGCGAGTTGCGCAGCCGCCGGAGTCGGCGAACCGCGCAGGGAACTCGTAGAGCCACGACGGGGCAACTATGGTTTTGGATCCTTTTGCCGAAACAAAAGGACCTCGGCTGCCGGGACGAAACCCGGCAAGATCAAAGAAATGAGTAGCATTAAAAGAAATGAGCGAAAGCTTACTTTAAAATATTTCGTATTTTTCTAAAGGGCCTCTTTCATCAATCATTAATTGCCTTCTACTGTCGTTGCGCCAAATCCAACAATACCCCTTCTCTCAACCCATACTCACTCACCACACATTTGTCCATTCCAATTCGTTCCATGATACAGCGGAGAATCATGGCTCCAGCGACGATGACTTCGGCCCGTCCTGATTCTAAGCCGTGAAGTTCCTGACGTTGGATTTGCGTTTGCTCGCATAAGTGCCCTTCCATTTCTCGAATCTTGGCCAAGGTGAGGAGAGAATTATGAATGCGTACAGGATCATAGGTTGTCAATCTCTGAGACATGGCTGAGAGGGTGGTAATGGAACCCGCAGTTCCCACCAACACAGCTCCGCCGATATCCCCTAAGTGAGTGAGGGCTTTCCTGGTGAGATCATCAATAAACTGTTGAGCATCATCTTTTTCTTTTTGGCTCGGGGGATCATTCTGAAAAAATCGTTCGGTCACTCGAACGACTCCCATATCCATGGAGGTCACCTTTGGATTCCCCCCCTCACGACTGAGAATAAACTCTGTACTGCCCCCACCGATATCTAAAGCGAGCACATCAGTCACTCCAGGTTTCAAGGCTGATCGAATGCCCAATAAGGTCCGTCTTGCTTCTTCCTCCCCATTGATGACTTCCACCTCCATGCCCGTTTCCTGCTTGATCCGAGTTAAAAATTCCTCTCGATTGTGTGCATCCCGCACCGCGCTGGTGGCCACGGCTATCGCCCGATCCACCTTAAATTCCTGGATCGTCTGTTGCCATTCATGCACTCCCTTGGTCACACGATCGATGGCTTCGGGTTTTAACGACTTGTGACGATCAACACCCTCCCCCAATCGCAACATTTTGCGATCAGAATGGAGCGTTTCCAATTTTCCTTCTCCGGTGATCTCCACAATCAACAACCGACAGGTTAACGTACCGATATCAATTCCGGCCAATCGCATGGCGATTATCCTACCGTTCCTAAATCGAATTTTTTCTGCCACCGTCGTAGCATGGCAACCTTCAGCACCTGGTGATCTGGATGTGCCAATTCTGGATCTCGTTCAATGAGCGCAAAGGCTTCCTGACGCGCCTCTTCCAGAATTTTTCCATCCCGAAACAAATCCACTACCCGAAATTCTGGGGTACCCGATTGCCGGACGCCCAAGAATTCTCCTGGTCCCCGGATGCGCAAATCTTCTTCAGCGATGGTAAACCCATCGGCACACGTGGCCATAGCCTGCAACCGTTGTTGGGCAGATTGCGTCGCAGTCGGCATGGGACGCTCTAACGTGGGATAAGATTTTGTTTCCATGGGTAATGGCAAAGAAGAGCCAACCTGTTTTGCTCCTTCCTTTCCCATCATTCCGATCTTTTCTTTTGTCGCTGCAGACCGCACCGCACTACTGACCAATAGACAGAAAGATTCGTCTGGCCCTCGACCTACGCGGCCCCTCAATTGATGCAATTGCGCCAATCCAAACCGCTCTGCATGTTCGATGACCATCACCGTCGCATTGGGTACATCGAGCCCAACTTCGATCACGGTCGTGGCGACGAGGATATCGATTCCTTTTTCCTTAAACCTTTTCATCGTCTGGGCTTTTTCTTCCGATTTCATTCGCCCATGGAGTAACCCCACTCTGCTAGCTGGAAATTCTTCAGTCTGCAGTCGCTCGGCCGCCTGCATCGCGGCTTCGAGATCAATTTTCTCTGATTCCTCTACCAAGGGATACACCACATAGGCTTGCCGGCCTGCTGTGATTTGTTCTCGAACCTGAGCATAGGCCCGCTTTCGCTCCCCTCGTCGGAACAGCAGCGTTTGGATTGGTTTTCGGCCGGGCGGCAGCTGATCAATCACCGATACATGTAGATCGCCATAGGCGGTCATGGCTAAGGTTCTCGGAATGGGTGTAGCCGTCATGACCAGCACATCGGGTTGTCCCCCTTTGTCTCGCAACGCTGCTCGTTGGAGGACTCCGAATTTGTGTTGTTCATCCACCACAACCATGCCTAACTTAGCAAATGCTACGTTTTGCTGGAGGAGCGCATGCGTCCCAATCACGACATGGATGTCGCCGGCTTTAATGTGCTGAAGGATTCTTGCCTTCTCTTTGGTAGCTGGCCCTCCTTTGACCAACCTGACCTTGAGCCCAAGTCTGTCAAATATTTCTTTCATGGACAGATAATGTTGCTCCGCTAAAATTTCTGTCGGCGCCATGAGGACTGCCTGATACCCTGATCCACAGGCCATCACCATCGCATGCAACGCCACCACCGTTTTCCCAGACCCCACATCTCCCTGTATTAATCGGTTCATGACCTTGGGACTCATCATATCCCGACGAATGTCGTCAATGACCCGAAGTTGGGCTGCTGTGAGTTGATAGGGCAATTGCCCGCGCAGGTGATCGATCATGAGCTGGGCATCTTGAAACTGAACTCCGTTCTCTCCCCCTTGGTTGAGACGTTGGCGTAGCGCCAAGGCTATTTGCAATAAGAAACATTCTTCAAAGGCTAAGCGTCGATGGGCTTGCGTACCCCAGGTATTCAAGGATTCGATAGAATGTGAAGTTTCTGGAAAGTGAACCTCCTGCACCGCGGCTTGAATAGTCCAGAGTTGATGTTTTTGGCGAATCTCCAAGGGAAGGGGTTCTTCCAACGCTGTCAGATATTGTGACAAAAGCCCTTTAATAATTCGCCGGAGGTGCCGTGAGGTGATGCCCCGTGTTTCATGGTAGATCGGAATGATCCGTCCCACATGGAGCAGCTCTTCCTCCTCGTCATCTAATACCTCATACTGTGGACTTTTCATTTGCCAGATTTGCTTGCGAGTGGAAACGGCTACCATGCCGCTGAGAATGACCGTTCCCCCTTTTGTGAGAATCTGTTCGAGATAGGGCTGATTAAAAAACACTATTTCCAGTTGCCCTGTTTCATCCCTTACATCCATGGTGAACAAGGTCATTCCCCGTCGTCGAGTATATCGGAGCCGCGCTGAATGAATGACCCCCATGATCGTCGCCATCGTTCCGGGAACTAGCTGCTGGATCGCAATAATCTGGGAACGATCTTCATATCGCCAAGGCACATACCACATGGCATCTTCAAGGGTGTGCAGCCCTAACTTTTCTAAGAGGGGCGCCCGTTTGGGGCCTACCCCTTTGGCATACTGAATGGGAAGAGTCCACAATGGTTTTTCTGCCCACTGATCGGGAACATCTCCCGAGTGAATATGAGAATCTTGCGGAGGGGAAGAAGCCTGATTAGGGTGTGGAGCACCCTCCAGACCCTGTTGGCCATCTTCCGCATATTTGGGAGGAGTTCCTTCTATCATTCGGTACAGATCGGACAAGATGGTGTGAGCCTGAGACAATCGACTGTGGTACTCTTCTTGTGTCCATCCCGGTTTTTCATCACGAAAAATTTCCCTGAGGGTGAGCAACCTGGCTTCAATACCTGGAGACTGTACTTTTTCCGACAGGGCTTGAATCACTTGGGTAGAGACATAAGCGCCAAGGTTCTTTACAATTGGAAAAGCGGATGGGTCTCGCTGTCGAATAATGTCTAATGGTCGGGCAATCCGGTCAAGAATTTGGCGGAGGGAGGACGGAACCGGTGTAGGCTCCTGGGTCCTCATGTTCCCAAAGCCACACGGTGGGACACCCTACTCATTCCTTTCCCCCAACAAAGGGGGGCAATATGAGGTATTGGGAATCGAGTTTGGCAGGGATTCATGTGAAAAACATTATGAACTTGTCAACTAGGGCCACGCTATGGTAACAAGATTCTAACAGTGTCACAATGTTTAGCTGGAGGATCGAGCTATGGCTTTTGCATGTTCAATTTGTGGGAAAAAACGAATGGCGGGTAATAACGTCAGCCACGCCAACAATAGAACGAAACGGGTGTTTCGTCCCAATATTCAAACTGTGCGGGCCTTAGTAGCTGGTGCAGCCAAACGCATTCGGATATGCACTCGATGTTTGCGATCGGGTTGTGTGACCAAGGCTGTGTAAGTTTTTCCTTTACGTTTTCTCCCCCTTCTATTTTCTTTTTCTTCTTGGGCCTCATTTAGGGAAACGGGGACCCTTCTTCAGGACGCCTTTAACGGCACTAATTTTTTATTCTTTGGTTTCCTCTGTCCAACTCAAGCCTGTTTAAATACCATCGCACCAGAATTTATACAGTACCGAAGACCAGTGGGTCTGGGGCCATCTTCAAACAAATGCCCTTGATGACCACCACATCGGGCACAATGCACCTCAGTTCTAGGATAGAGTAAAATCCAATCGTTCTTGGTTCCAACGGCTTTTTCAGAAATCGGTTGCCAATAACTTGGCCACCCAGTTTTACTGTCATATTTATGTTCGGACGAAAACAACGGCAGGTCACATCCCGCACAATGGTAGATTCCTTTGGCCTTATTGGCATCATATGCATTTGAAAAGGGCGGCTCTGTATGAGCCTTTCTAAGAATTTGATATTGTTCTGCTGTCAGGAATTTTCTCCATTCGGCATCTGTTTTCACAATTTCAAATTCATTAGTATTTTCGGTAGCCATTGCGGTCTGCAATCCTAGAGTTTTGCCCAACAGTCCCAACCCAATAGCCCCTCCAATCGCAAAAAATGTTCTTCTTCCAATTTCCATGATTCTTCTCCTTTCCACTTAGACCTTTTGTGCCATTTCCCTTAACAATCCTTATACATCATGAGCCTGAGGGCTTGATAGATATTTTACTCTATCGAATTAGTCCCTGGTGGCCGCCAAAGGTTACAGGCCCGGGACCCATGGACCGAAATAAATGTTTCTTCAGGATTTCCTCGCTGATTACGGGACCATCACCAGAATGGGGATATACATGAGAACGAAAAGAATGGAGTTACCGAGAGGTGTAGACAGTAGACAACAATAGTATTCTACTTAAGTAAATTTTCACTCTCCGCATTGATTTTTGGGGGTTACCACAAGCTTGAATGCCATGGTGAAAAGCCCACTTTGTTACTTTTCACCATGGCCCCGATTTTTCTGGGAATACAGGTTTGGCGATTAAATGGAGGGATTACACCTTGAAAGCATTCACAATCGTTTGGAGTTCAAAGGACAATCCATTGAGGTTGCGACTCGATTGAGCGGATCCACTGGCAATAGTGGACGTATCTTGGGACACCTGAGTCACCGTTTCCAAATCAGTGGCAATTTGGTGCGTGGCTATTGATTGTTGGTCTGCTGCACAAGCAATTTGTTGAATCATTTCTGCAGTTTGAGTCACCATTTCTTGGATCTTGGTGAGCGCCTCACCCGTTTTCCGTGCCTGTTCCACTCCATTTGTCACCTTGGTTGTACCCTCCTGCATCGATTCCACGGCTTGTTTCGTATTTTGTTGAATTTGACGGATCATATCGCCGATTTCTTTGGTCGCTTTGGTGGTTCGTTCTGCCAACTTTCTTACTTCATCCGCAACCACGGCAAATCCTCTACCCTGATCACCGGCTCGTGCCGCTTCGATGGCGGCGTTCAAAGCCAGCAAATTCGTTTGATCGGCAATCTCCTCAATCACTCTCACAATTTCACCAATTTGATCTGAGGACTGTCCCAACTCGGCAATAATTGTGGCAGATTGCCCAACAGAGGTGGAAACCTCTTGCATACCTGAAATGGTTTCCGATACGACGCGATATCCTTCTTGCGCTGTTTCCTTTGCTTGTTGGGCAATGGACGCTGCCTGTTGGGAACTTTGCGCCACCTCTCCTGCTGTCCGGGTCATTTCTTCAATGGCACAGGCCGCCTGGGTCATTCTTGAGGTCTGAGTTTCGGCACCATGAGCAATTTCCTCAGCCGAATGCGATAAATCCGAAGAGGCAGTCGCCACTCGGTTGGTGACTTCACCCACTGTTCGAATAGACCGTTGGAGTTTATCAATAAACAGATTGAAGGATTGCCCCAGGTCTCCTATCTCATCATGCCCAGCCACGGGGACACGTTTTGTCAGATCTCCTTCCCCTTTGGCAATATCTCGGGATAGTTCTGTCAGTTTCTTCAGTGGAACTACAACTATTTTGTGAACAAGAATTTGTACCATGATGAGCGTGGTCACGATCACGGCCATGAGATGTGCAAAAGATTGCCCCCAAGGATGATCATCACTATACACGAGATATAATTGGACCCCGGCCTGAACTAAAGCAATGACACCTTGCACAAGAAGAATTTTTGGCCCAATTTTTAAGTTTTTCATGTGACCTTCCTTCAAATGAATTTCAAAGAAATTTTGGATTCTGGTCGCTTGTCCCTAAGAACCCCTCACCTCACCCTTATTCGTACCCAACTGCTTCCATTTCTCAACCACCTTGAGAAATGATTGGAATGTCATTTGTTCCATTGCTAAACATTCATCGGCCTGGGCCAATTTTGTCGACATTCTTTCCCTAAAAAAATGGCACAATCTTTTTCTGGTCCGGTTTGGGGGACCTGATTGTGCCTTCAACTTGCAGGTCTAAAAACGACTGCCCGCAAAGGGGTTTTTGATAGCACTAATGGCTACCCAATCCTGTTTCTAGATTATTCGGACTTTTAAAGGTGGTCCTTAAGGTATTTTTGGAGAAAGTTTAGGGGATGGGGTTAGGGACATTTCGGTAACCCAAAAGAGTCAGGAGGGGGGGGATTACACACTAAAAGCCTTTAAAAGGTCCTCAGGGGTTTCACAGAAATAGTCTGGTTCTAAGGCTGCCACCTTCTGCCTATTACCATATCCATATCCGACTGCACAGGATTTGACACCTGCGGCCTTGGCGGCACGGACATCATTGGTACTATCTCCCACCAACACCGCACGTTCCGGTTGAACTTGTAAACTCTCTAAGATGCGTATCACCATTCCAGGGTCAGGTTTTAATTCGGACCCATCCTGAGGACTTTCAATTGCCGCAAACAATTCCCGTACCCCCAACCCCTCCACAATCCTCATGGTATATTCTAATGACTTATTGGTCGCGATGGCTTTCACCTTTTTCTCATAATAATCGAAGACTTCCTGAATGCCAGGGTAAAACCGTGTGGTGTCTAAACAATGAGCAAGGTAATGCTGACGAAACACCTTCAAGGCTTCCTCGTATCGAGCGACATTATGTTCTCCTACCGACAATTGCAATAATCGCTTGACTCCATCGCCCACAAACCCAAATATTTCCTCCTGGGTGCGAGGGGGCAATCCAAGATCTTCCAATGTTAAATTGACAGAAGTGGCAATATCATACTTGGAGTCAATGAGCGTGCCATCAAAATCAAAAATCAGTAATTCCACCGAATCGGACCGTATCGTTGTATTCGATTTAGACATTATTTTGCTGACTCCAATGATTGCTTAAGCAGTTGTAACCGATCAATTCGAACCTCATCTGTTTCCCCCAACAGGGCTTGCCGAACAAAGTTTATGGCCCGCTTTCGTCCCACATGAGGAAGCATCATGGGTTCGACGATTCGCCATCGATCTCCAATCCCCTGAATCCGAAAATACAAAATTTCTTGTCGCGGTTCCAACACAAACGTGGCACTCTCCAATAACATGGCGCCCACAATGTCAAACGTCACAGGAATCTTTGCTTCCAAACTATTCAAGATTTCCCAGTCATTCGTGTCATGATTCACCTGGAATCTTTTGATGATAATGACTTGTCCCCATGCTGGTTCCTCCGACCAGTGAATATACGGTTTGAGAACTTCAAAGCCTTCTGCCTCTAATCGTGCGCCTTTTTTATCCAGAGATAAATATTTTTCAAGCGTTTCAGCAGGATTGCTGGTGAGATCACTCCCTTTCCCCAACACGGGCACGACAAGGACGAGGACCAGAATGAATCCACGCCCCAGATGCTTCATCCCTCTCACACCCCATTCTCTAGGTGAAATTTTCACCAACTTATGATCTCCGTCTCATTTGGACCCCCACTCTCCATTTCATCCTCATTCGAAAAGAATCATGGTGTCCACGCATCTTGACGCACCCACCCGTACATGATTTCAATCTGAAGCTGTTCATTTTTCAGATTCGTCCCAAGAGGTATTTAGAACATAAACCTGAACAGAGGTAAATGAGCTGGCGAGGATAAACCGGGTAACGTTAACCTTTGATGAGAATGACCAGGATAATCCCGAGCAATAACCAAAGCGGAATCGACAACATCAGGCCCCAGGCGAGCCCTTGGGCCGTTTTCAGCCGACCCTTGAGTGAACGTTTTTCCAAAGCTTTAGTCAATCGAATTTTGACATCTTCCAGATGAAACGGTTTGGTTATATAGTCATCCGCACCGAGGTTGATGGATTCCACTGCCGTTCCAATAGAAGGATGTCCCGTGATCATGAGAAAAATCACATCTTCATCAATTTCCCGTATGCGCCTTAAGAGATCCATGCCGTCCACATTGGGCATCATCAAATCAGCCAAAATGATTTCGAAATCTCCTTTGGCATATTTGTTGAGGGCATCTTCCCCATCAGACGCAGTGACGACAGAATATTCCAAAGTCTCTAAATATTCCGTGAGTGCTTCACGAATCCCTTCATCATCATCAACCACCAATACTCGTTCAGCCATAGGCTCCCTCTATGTTCTTTCTATCGATCCCTTATGCCCGACCAGGAAGAAATTGGTGCCCTTCGCGAAATTATTCAACGATGAAAAATTTGTCCTCATACATTCACCAATCTCGAGCATTCGCCTTCACAAAAACCTTCGATGTCTCCGGTGCCCAATGATCCTCAATTCCACTTCTGATTATTGTGGGAATACATCATCGATTACTACTACATCTTCAGGAAGGTCAAGCAAAAAGGTTTTGCGATCCAATCCTGTATTGGCACGCAAATTTTTAAATCGAAAGGTCGAGATATTTCCACTGGTTTCAAAAAGGGAAACCCTTTGAATTAAAAAGGTGCCAGGTTGTATTTCTGAAACAATGTGAGAAATTGGAGATTCTTCCCCTTGGTGTTTTTTAGGAATCAGGGTTAACAGAGGTAAACCTCCTTGGCCTCGTTCTCCATTCCCAGTGGGTTGCACCACAAACTGTTCCGCCAGCTTGCCCGCCCCTTGAAGGAGTTGAAGGGGCGCTTTGGTTGCAGCCATCTGTGTCAGGCTTCCTCGAACTACCTGATTGTACTCAGGGCTAAACATTTGCACATGATCCCCATTGACCACAATGTGTTCTTTGGAAGGCTCCTCATAGTCCCATCTCAACAAACCGGGCTTTTTAATAAACACCCGACCAGAAGAAATCAGAGGTGAGTCAAACCCTTCAATTTGCATTTCCTGGGTAAAGTCTGCCTGAAAGTCCTCGATTTCTAAATACCGAGCATCAACTTTATCTACCAATGCCTGAACATCCCTGGATACATCATCATCCGCCAAAGTCATGACGGGACTCATCCAACACACCACCATCACGAGCACACGAAAAATCATAATACTTCCTCTTTGGCCAATCGTCGACCAATGACTTCACGTCGTCCATCGCGACCGGGTGGACTGACCAAACCCTCTTCTTCCATCTGTTCAATCATTCGTGCGGCCCGTGGATACCCCACCCGAAGACGTCGTTGAATTAAAGACGCCGACGCCTGTCCGGTTGAGAGGATTAACTCTCTAGCCTGTTCATATACTTCATCTCGTTCGACATCATCCTCTTGGGCGACGGCCCTCTCTAAATCAATATCCTCATAGTAGGCAGGACCAGCTTGTTCCTTGATCCATTCCACAACCCGCAGCACATCCTCATCTGAAACATAGGCACCATGTAACCGTGTAATCCGACCGGTGCCAGGTGCCATATAGAGCATGTCTCCTAATCCTAACAAAGCTTCAGCTCCATTCGCATCCAGGATGGTTCGTGAATCAATTTTTGAAGAGACCTGATACGCAATCCGTGCTGGGAAATTAGCTTTGATTAACCCAGTGACGACATCAACCGATGGCCGCTGTGTGGCTAAAATCAAATGAATCCCCGATGCACGGGCCATTTGGGCTAACCGTGCAATCTTTTCCTCAACGTCTTTTGGGGCCACCATCATCAAATCGGCAAATTCATCGATAACCACCACGATATACGGCAAGGGCTCTACTGGTTCTTGTTCGATACTTTCTGGTGTCTGGCCCTCATCCCCTGTATCCAACCCATCGTCCTGGCCTCTCCCTGCTCTTGATGTTGAATGATTGGCGGGGGCTACCTTCGCACCTTTTAATCCTTGCCCAATTTTAAGGTTAAAGGCATGAATATTTCGCACACCATATTCTGCAAGCAAACGATATCGTCGTTCCATTTCTTGTACGACCCATGTGAGCCCTCGGGCTGCGGCCTTGGGATTCGTAATGACCGGGCGGAGTAAATGGGGAATGCCATCATACACCTGCAACTCTAAGACTTTGGGATCAATCAACAGAAGTTTCACTTCATCCGGGTGAGCGGAAAATAAAATGCTAAGCAACATACTGTTCAATCCCACGCTTTTTCCTGCACCGGTCGCACCGGCCACCAATAGGTGAGGCATCGTTTTTAAGTCCGCCACCATTGAACGTCCGAATATATCTTTCCCAAACGCCAGAGCGAGTGTTGACCCTGAACGAATAAACGCCTCACTCGTCAGAATATCTCTTAGCGACACGGTTTCTCTTTCAGGATTCGGGACTTCCACCCCCACTGTGGATTTTCCAGGAAGAGGCGCGACAATTCTGATACTCGTCGCCTTTAAGGCCATGGCAAGGTCATGGGCTAAGGTAACAATCCTCGCGACTTTGATCCCCGGATTCGGCTCAAATTCATACATGGTAATCACCGGACCAGGATGTATCTCTGTCACTTTGCCTCCGATGCCAAAACTCTGAAGAGCATTGCTTAAAACTCGAGATTGACTTTCTAACATTTGGTCGGTCTGATGCGTATCCGTCACGGGAGGAGCATCTAACAACTCTAGGGGGCTAGGAGGGTAGTACCCCTGTGCCACTTTACGGGTACTTCGGGACATCCTCTTTTGGGCAATGGCTTCCTCCGGTAATAAGTCAACATCCTCCTCAGCAATTTCTTCACCAGAAAACGCCTCAGGCTCATAGTCATCATCTCGATCTTGGGAATAGGATAAGGCGCCCCCCCGAAGAGCTAAGGTTCTATTGATTTTGACGGGCTTATTGGCTTTGATGCGCGGAGTGGTCTCAAATTCAGGTAACCGAATAGCACTCAGTGCCTTGCCCCAACTTTTGAGAAGAGGCCAGAGACCTGCAGCCCCATGAACCGCCGACACCAAAGACAAGGGTTTGACCAAAAGCACGGAAACAAGAAGCAAAGACAGCAGGAGAATAACACTTCCGGTTTCCGCAAATAGTTGCGTGAGAAGAATTGCAATTTCTTTTCCGGCAACACCCCCAACTCCTTGACCCACAGCAGAAGCAGAATTCGTTGGATCGACAGACCCAGTCAGGACGATATCGATTAAGGCACTTAAACAGAATATTCCTAATAATGATCCACTGATACTACGAAATTTGGTCAACCACGTTTCGTCTTGAAACGCTCGTATCCCTTCCAACACGATGCTGAGGGAAACGGCATACGATGCCCATCCCACCAGCCATATTAACCCCAACGCCATCGTCGCACCCGTGAGGCCAATGAGATTCTGGACAGGGACGGCTCCTTCCCCAACATTCTCAGACCCGATCATCTTCCCCAGATACGGATCGGTGGGAGAAAATGACCAGAGGCTCAACCCCACCAAGACACCTAAGGTAATCAACAAAATCCCTGACAATTCATTTTTAAGCTGAAATGAAGATGTCTTGGTTTTTCGCAGACTTCTGGAAGTTACCCTAGGAAAGATACTCATAGGGCAAATCCTAACATAGGGTGTAGGGTTACGTAAACAATCATCCACCAGGATTGGAAAGGACAAACCCTTGAAACATTGTTCGTCGTGTGTATCTTTTGAAAAACGGTCTTGGTCTGAACGAGATACGCTTCACACTTGCGCGCCGGGGCGCTACAGCACGCAGGCACGAAATACGTTTTCAAGAAACACGCCTCACCAACGATGTCAACCAATCCGTCTAAGAAAACGCAGTAAACCAGTTGCACTCCTGAGTAAAGGTTTGCGCTAAGGCGATAAATTCTTGGACCGTCATCGTTTCGGCTCGCCGTTTCGTATCAATTCCAACGAGCCCACATCTCTTTTCGATTTCAGAAAGAGGAACGCCTGAATCCCGAAAGGAATTGACCAATGTTTTTCGACGATGAGCAAACGCTGCTCGCACCACTCGGACAAACATCTTTTCATCTTCTTTTCCCGAACTTCGGTCTTTCCTGATGACAAATTGGACAAGGGCAGAATCTACTTCTGGTCGAGGAGAAAAACAGGTAGGAGGAATTTTAAACAGAATAGTCGGATTGGAAAAATATTGGCTACAGACAGAAAGGATTCCGTAGGTTCGAGTACGAGGTTGTGCAACCACTCGCTGGGCCACTTCTAATTGCATCATCAGGACCATGCGATGGATATTCTCTCGTCCCTCAAACATCGTAAACAGTAGAGGGGAGGAAATATGATAGGGTAAATTGGCTACTACCACAGAATTGGGAGGGAGCGAGGAAAAGGAAAAATCTAAGGCATCAGCATGACGAAGATCGAGATTAGGACAATCCGGACAGGTGTCTTGTAAAAAGGAAACTAAGCCTTCATCCACTTCTACCGCAATAACTTTTGAAGCCGCTTGACAGAGAAGCCTGGTCAACGCTCCGCATCCCGGGCCAATTTCTAACACGGTATCAAGAGAAGTCAGGTTGGCCGAGGCAACAATCTTTCTCGAAATATTTTGGTCCGTCAAAAAGTTTTGCCCCAACCTTTTTTTCGGACGGGGAAAGGGAAGGCCTTTCATGGTGGGCCGAATTTCCACAAATTTCTAGGTAGGCAACGAATCCCCTGACAGCCCAGCATCCAACCCTTTGGCCTTAATTTCTTTGTTGAGTTTTTTCAAATGCCGGACACACATATCAATATCATCTTCTATTTCTTCATACATATCGGCCCCATGAAAGCTTCCCTCTAGCCAATCAGATGACAGAGATTTAGCATACCCTGGCCCGACTTGCTCACTCAACTTTTCCAAGGTTTTTCGTTTCCATTTTTGGAACTGTTCCTTAGCCAGAATCGCATTCAGGGCTTGAGCCACATGTTTTTGAATCACCTCTAGTTCTTGAAGATGATGTCCAAGAAATTTCAGGGCGCCCTCTTGATCTGCCATATCCTCATGCCTCTTTTCATATGACGAAACATGCCGCAGATGTTCCGTGTCCGGGGAAAGAAAAATTATGAAGGTGTTTGAAACATCATCCCGGGTGATAATCCATTTCCCGAAAGAAATTGTTCTACCGTCATACGTTTTTTATTTGCTGGCTGCCATTCCGTAATTCCCACAGATCCTTGGCCGGCAGATACCACGACTTCTTTTTTTCCAACGGCAGTAATGGTCCCAGGTTGGCTTTTCTGCTCTTCGGGGGAACTTACCATTTCATGGGCCTGCCAAATCGTCATTCGTTGCCCTTCAAGGGAACCAAACGTCCCAGGCCAAGGAGATAATCCTCGTACCCGATCCACAATTTGCCTAGCCGACAGAGTCCAATCGATACACCCCTCGCTCTTTGTTAATATCGGGGCAAGGCTTGCCTGAGCATCGTCTTGGGGGATTCGGGTTAACGATCCGGCTTCAAGTTTCTCCAGGGTGGGCACCAATAGTCTCCCACCTACCTCTGCCAAGCGAATCGCCAATTCCCCTGCTGTCTCATCAACATGAATATCTACTTGTTCTTGTAAAAGAATATCTCCCGTATCCATCCCTTCATCCATGAACATCGTGG
This sequence comes from uncultured Nitrospiraceae bacterium, assembly GCA_964555115.1. Classification (GTDB taxonomy): domain Bacteria; phylum Nitrospirota; class Nitrospiria; order Nitrospirales; family UBA8639; genus CAZKRH01. The sequence goes on from CAZKRH010000178.1 coordinate 16,291, forward strand.
TAATTCCTGTCTGAGTTTCTCCATTGATAATAGCCCATTGAATAGGGGCTGCACCACGATACGCAGGTAGAAGGGAACCGTGGACATTTACACAACCTTGGCGCGGTACATCTAAAATAGCTTTGGGTAAAATCCGACCAAAGGCCGTAACCACAATGACATCTGGATTCCACGCCTCAAGACATTCGAGAAATTCCAGAGCCTTCATTTTCTCCGGCTGAACAACCGGCACATCATTGAGGAGCGCCAGTTCCTTCACTGGAGGTGGCATGACCACCTGTCCTCGTCCCTTGGGTCTATCAGGTTGCGTGACCACTCCTACCACCTCATGGGAGGATTCCAGCAAAATACGTAGGGAAGGGACAGCAAACTGTGGAGTTCCCATGAAGACAAGACGCATGGTGGATCATTACCATCCTCCTCATCGACAAATCAACGAAGACAACGGCGTCATTCCTTAGGTAAACCAGGTAAAACCCACGTGAGAGTCCTTACATTTTTACACAGTAAAAATACGTAACTGCATATGAATCATTTCGTTGACACTTCTGAAAATTGTATGCTAGAAGCCAAGGGTATATTGGAACAACAAGGTGTAAAGCCTTGCGTTCCTTTCCCATTCGTTTTTGATAAGGATCTTCATTCATGGGTGGACATAGCCACTGGTCAACGATCAAACGCCATAAAGGTGCCCAGGACGCCAGGCGAGGAAAAATTTTCACCAAAATTATTCGAGAAGTGACCATTGCGGCTCGCCATGGAAGCGATCCTGAGGGAAATCCCGCTCTCCGCACGGCCCTCTCCAAAGCCAAAGAGGCCAACATGCCTGCAGATACCATTAAACGAGCTATCCAGCGCGGAACGGGTGAACTGCCTGGAGTCCAATATGAAGAGTTTAACCTTGAAGGGTACGGTCCTGGTGGAACTGGAATTCTATTAGAGATTACGACTGATAATAGGAATCGAACGGTTGCTGAAATTCGAAACCTATTTGGGAAAAACCATGGAAACATGGCGGAGGCCGGAGCAGTGGCCTGGCAGTTTGAGAAAAAGGGGCTTCTGATTGTTGACGATGCCCAGGTCAAGGAAGATGATTTACTCAGTCTTTCCTTGGAGGCTGGTGCCGAAGACTTCAAGCATAATGCGTCTTGCTTTGAAATCACCACCGCCCCCCCAGACTTTGAATCTGTCAAAGAAGCTTTAGAAGGGGCCAACATTTCTCCCTCTCTTGCAGAAGTCACTTTTCTTCCGCAAAATCTGGTGGCCCTGGAAGAAAAGGCAGCCATTCAAATGTTAAAATTGATGGAAATTTTAGATGATCAGGAAGATGTCCAAAAAGTCCATGCCAACTTTGATATTTCCGATGAGATCATGGAAAAAGTTGCTGCTGCCGGGTACAAGTGGATTGAACCTTATGGGTATGAAGATCGAAAGTTTCTGAAAAAGACGCCTTCGGAATTCAAACAAATGCTTTCCGGCCTTGGCATGAGAGCGCCAAGTGTTCATTCAGTTACTGAAGTTTCATCATCTGGTGGAAAAGATGCTATCATTGATCAAATGAAATCAACTGCTGAAGATGCAATTGCTATTGGAGCAGAGTATATGGTT
>CAZKRH010000179.1:0-1967 GCA_964555115.1 uncultured Nitrospiraceae bacterium
CAGGTGATGAGAAAAAAAGGAACTCAGTTTCGTGTCCATCAACTTATTTCTCATTCACTGTTTACTTTTTTCAAGATGTATATTTTTCGTTTAGGGATTTTAGATGGAATGCCGGGTCTCATTTTATCAGGGCTGTATACCTATTATACGTTTGTGAAGTATGCCAAAATTTGGGAATTGGAAAAGGATAGTGTCCCGGGTGATTAGAATTGGAGCAATGTTGAATGGATGTGGAAGGTTGAACGAGTTTCAAGAGTTACCGAGCGTGTGGGGAGGGGAAGAAGGAGATGGAGGGTGAGGTCATTTGAAAGGTTGGCTATTCATATCGAGAGAACATTTTATGGAAAAACCCATTTTTTTCAAAATTAATTTGTATGGCCTTTCGAACTCCTTCAAAAGGTTCAAATCCGTGATATGAATGCTTACTCACAACAAAAATAATCCCATGTCCTTTGAGGGGAGTAATCGTATCGTGAACATCATTGAGGTTCAGTGACCGAAGTACTCGAAGGTTTCCAGTGTTGTACGGCCATTCTTGGTTGAAATAAATAAGATGGGTCATTTTTTTCCGCGGGACATCGGAATGAGGGGCGCCATGAGAAAGTTTGCTGGATTCGCGAATGCCAATACCGACCTCATACCCTGATAGTGATAATCCTGTAATATGTTCCATGGCCTTTCGATAGGCGGGAGAGTATATTTCATCACGAAAGGCTTGCCATTCTTGACTTAATTGCACATCTTTCACATCGTTATGTCCGATTTTATCAGTGGCAGGAAAATTTTTACACAATCGGTCTAAGGGTTCAGCGTGAAGAATGGAGGCATCATGCTGTAAATAGCGATAGGGAGTTTCTTGAAGTTTTAGGTCGTGGAGGGACTCGTAGTTAAAGAACATTCCTTGCGCCGATACTCTTAAATCTGCCAATAATGTAAGCTGAAACCAATAGGTCAATCCTATTTCGACTGGGGGGATTTTGGGTAGAGAAAACCCTACTGATAATGCTTATGTCTGTCAAGAAGTGCATGTCCCTTGAACATTTTAATTGTTAAACAAACATCCCTAGGTGATGTCCTGCATTCCACTGGACATATTCGGACGCTCAAGGAAACCTTTCCTGATAGTGAGATTACGTTGCTGACCGCTGATTCCTCGTACGACATCTTTAAATACAATAAACATATCCATCGAATACTACTTTTTGAAAAGGATCGAGCGAAGCGGGATTGGTGGAGAAATCCCAAGTGGGTCATGGGTCATATTCTTTCCCTTATGCAGGAAATACGGACAGTGCGCTATGATTTAGCCATTGACCTGCAAGGGAGATTTAAATCCGTGATGTTTCTGTATATCGCCAAAGCGCATAAGAAATTTGTCAAGGGACGATGGCCATTCCTCCAATATTTCAAACAACCTGAAATTCATGCCATAGAAGAAATGGATCATGTCTTAAGGAAAGCTGGAGTTCATGTGGCCAATTCTGCTATGGAGATATCGACATCCAGGTGGGAGGAGGAGCGCATCCAAGCTTTAGTCCATCGTGTGAATCCTACCCAAAAGACCATGGTCATTATTAGTCCCTTTACACGTTGGGAAACGAAGAATTGGGGCGTAGGAAAATTTAGAGTTCTTCTTCAAAGGTTGCCAAAAGATCTATTAGTTATTTTTACCGGAGCTGCAGATAGAAAAGATGATATTGATCACTTAACGTCTGATGTCACAGTACCTGAGACCGTTAATCTTGCCGGACAGCTGACTCTATTAGAATTTGCCGAACTCATGAAGCAGGTTCGGCTAGTATTGACGGGCGATAGTTTTCCTATGCATTTGGCGAGTGCGTTGGAGACGCCACTCATTGCATTGTTTGGGCCCACAGATGAAAGAAGAATTGGTCCTCTCAGTCACAAAGCTATTGTTCTCAGAGCGAATAAACATTGTGACCGGTGTTATCGACGAGACCATTGTG
>CAZKRH010000180.1:0-2619 GCA_964555115.1 uncultured Nitrospiraceae bacterium
AAACCAAAGTATCTCTACTAAAACCAGCAACTTTGACAAAAAAGTGCCAAATTAGACCCCTCAGAAGAGTTTTTATTAAGCCACTCTTTCTTTCGGACTCCTGTGTAACCTTTTTTCCTTCCCCCATATTGACTTGTCTACTTTATTGATACAGTGTAGACGAAGCGACCATAGTTTTAGTGGCCGACCCCAACACTCTCAAGTAAGACGCCTTGTTTGTTGGACTCTTCTTGAAAAGCAGGGATGCAACCGAGCTTTTTCTCCTTACCATTCCATTACCTTTCCGTATTTCCTTGGCATTTCCCGTACCTTGATCCTTCCAACCTCCCCACACACAACTTTTTGGTCTATTGGTCTGACTGACCCCAACAGTGGCATTGAAAATGCATTCTAAACTGTTGACACTATTTTTGTGACTTGTGAGGAAAGGACCAAAAACATTCAAATTTTATTGGATTTTTTCACGTTATCTTTCAGGATATTGAAGAGAAGGCCAACTTTGATCACAAAATTTCTTGGCATGGCGTGATTCTATCCAGGGCCACGAAAAGGAATTATCGGAATAAGGGAATTCTATGACTTAAGGGGATTTTAGTGATTATACCTAAGTATTACAATGTCGCATTTTTTCAGTTTATCCTCATTGAAAAAAGAAAAAGATCACCAAGTGTGCGTTCCAGTCATGTTAGACCTTCTGCCATGGAACACTGAGGGCTGACATGGTGGTGGGTAGGATGGCGAGGTCCTCTGAATAGGCTTATCGACAAGGATTCTTTTCTATTTATAATGGTTTGGGCTGGGGGTCTGCAGAATGCTAAAAAGCCGGGGGAGTCTTTGAGGGCCCAATACGGCGGGTTCAACTCTTAGGCACGGCCAACCACTGGAATGTGAAGGTATCCTTGCATCTCCGCAGACGAAAAAAGCACCAGAATTAGGCCAATGTACCTGAAACGCCAACAATATGAATGTTCAGTTTGCAGAGAAGGTTATAAGTATTACCACGAACACGGTTAAACCATGAAGCCGTTCCTCATAAAAGCACTCGGACCGCGCAGGCATATTTTCCTTCGTTGCCTGCTGGTCTTTCTCGGTCTGGTGGCGCTATGTCCTCTCGACTCTGTCCAGGGCCGTGAGATTGCGATCCTAAAATCAAAGAACATCACCCTCTACAACGAGGCTATAGCTGGTTTCAAGAATTCCGGAGACCTGAATGATGTGACTTTCACGGAATACGACCTTCGTGGAAGCTTCGAACGTGGTAAGAAAATAGCCGAAAAACTCCGTGGCACCCCCCCCGACTTAGTACTAGCGGTAGGACTCAAAGCCGCTCTAGCCGCCAAACTTGAAATTCTGGACACGCCAGTTGTCTTTGGCATGGTCCTTAATCCGGCCAAGTATGACCTAAAGGGTCCAAACATGACGGGAATCACGCTGGAAGTACCTCTTGAGAGCCAGTTTACGACCATAAAGTCCGTGTTACCGGGTGTTACAAAGGTTGGGGTGTTATTTGATGAGGGGAAATCGGGAGATCTGGTAGCGGAAGGCCGCAGTGTAGCAAAGAGGCTGGGCATTGAGCTAGTGGAGGCGAAGGTTGGATCACAAAAGGAGGTTCCGAAAATCCTAAGGGAGCTTGTAGGAAAGATCGACGCGCTCTGGTTAATCCCGGACAGGACCGTCATAACACGAAATTCCATGAAGTTTATTCTTGCCACAGCATTGGATCACCAAATCCCGGTCATAGGGTTTGCCTCGGAGTTTGTGCGCAGCGGTGGGGCCCTGGTTGGCCTTTCGGTTTCTTCCCAAGGCGTTGGGCAGCAGGCAGCGCGTCTAGCCTCAAGGATTATGGCTGGCCAAGTAACCATAGCTAAAGCCGCCCACCCTCCTGAGAAGGTGCAAATGTCCTTAAGCCTCAAAACGGCCAGATTGTTAGGGATCACGATTCCAGCGCAGGTCGTGAATAGCGCGGACGAACTTTACGGAAAGAAAGAGGATTCTCCTCAATGAAAGCCTTAAGGAAGGACGACCTCAACAGCATGGGCATTTCATTTCTTACCCTGAGAACCAAGTTCGTCCTTTTTATTAGCTTGATTATTATTTCTACTTGTTCAGGCCTGAGTTGGTATTTCGTCGATCGAACGGCTGATTCGATGAAGGGTTCCTTGATCAAAATAGGCCAAATACTCGCCAAAAACCTTGCTCACAATAGCTGGTACGCAATCTTTACGGAAGATGAGGTTCTCCTCCAACAGTATATTGATGGAGTGATGGAGGCTACTGATGTGGTCTACGTCGTGATGAGGGGACCTGAGGGAGAATTGCTAGCCGCCCGTAGCAAGGGAACACTTATCGAAAACGGCGATTGGACCCGATCCGTGACAGAGGAGCTATATCCAGATCCTTCCTTTGCTAAGGGGTTATTCGATTCCGATTCACGTCGGCTGGTCATTACTAAGTTCACCGTCACTTCAAAATCATGGGGCCCAGGGACAAGGCTGGATGAGAGCCAAATGTCTTTTACTGCTGCCGTTAAAGAAACAGTCTATGACTTCGGGGTGCTGGTCGTACAACAGGAGCAGGCAGAATCTTCAGACCAGTTGTCGCTATTTGAATCTGAAGAAC
>CAZKRH010000181.1:0-2955 GCA_964555115.1 uncultured Nitrospiraceae bacterium
AGAAGACATCCGAAAAACCGTCAACTTGACTCTGACGAAGGCTGGGTATGATGTAGTAGAAGCCGTAGATGGTGAAGCTGGCATTCAGGCCATTAAAAGTGGAGATAACCCGGTAATGGTGGATACCATTATCTGTGACATGCAAATGCCCAAAGTCAATGGCATGGAAGCTGTGGCCTTTTTCCGACACCAATTTCCGACGGTTCCCGTCATTGTCCTGACTGGACATCCGAATATCAAGGATGCCAATACCTTATTCAAGGAAGGCATCGTGGAATATCTCACCAAACCGATTCAGCCTGAGCAGTTAACCAAGGCTGTGGAGAAAGCTGCCCAACAGCACGAACTGTTTAAAGATAAGTTCAAAACGTAAGGAACCTCATCCTTCCCCTACCTCCTGGTTTTGGAAGATTTTGATTTGACTGCCGATCATTCTACGCTTGATCACATTCAGCAGCAGCTTGCGCGTCGGGAGCGGGAACTTGATGCAGCCCGCACAATTAGCCAAGCGTTGTTTCAACATATCCATGTTGAAGACCTCATCGATCAGGCATTGCGCACAGCCCTGGAAGTCGTGGACGCCGAAGCTGGCAGTGTCCTCTTGGCTGATCCGGAATCCAAAACACTGGTGTTTTATTGTAGCGTGGGAGAAAAACCTCTTCCAAAAGGAACAGCCTTTCCCTGGGATAAGGGCCTCGCCGGAAAAGCGTTTCAGACGGGAAATGCTATCGTGGCTGGAAATGTACGGGGAGACCAACGACATTTTCAAGATATTGATGAAATGACGGGTTACTCCACCCACGATTTGATTGCGCTTCCTCTCAAGCGTTGGGAGGGCGAACCCATCGGTGTAATGGAGGTGATCAACAGACGGGATGGGATGCTCAACCTGGATGATGTTTCGATCCTCACCATCATTTCGGCCTTTACGGCAATTTCCATAGAAGAAGCCAAACTGTTTGAAGAAGCTCGGTTGGCGGAGGTCGTTAGGGTGTTGGGGGACATCGGACACGATGTCAAAAACATGCTCATGCCCGTTCTCTGCGGTGCCTCGCTGTTAAAAAATGAAGTCAATGAGTTCTTCGGACCGTTGCCCCATATTGATATCGTCAAAGCCAAAGCCAGTCATGAGATGTGTCTTGAAGTCATCGAGATGCTACAGAACAATGCCCGACGCATTCAGGATCGAGTCGCGGAAATTGCTTATTGCGTGAAAGGTCTCAGTTCCCCGCCAACCTTTGCCCCCTGCCAGATCTCTCAAGTCCTTAATGGGGTTATTGAGGTCTTGCGTTTCCCGGCAGAGGAAAAATGCATCACATTGTCTTGTGAAGGTCTTGACGAATTACCCCAAATCGAGGCTGATGAACGTCGACTCTTTAATGCCTTCTATAACTTGGTTCATAACGCTCTTGCCGAAGTACCCAGCGGTGGCTCCATTACCGTCAGGGGGAACCTGCCACACTCTAAAGATGCCCTTTTGATCGAAGTGATCGATACTGGAGCTGGCATGCCGAAAGAAATCCTCGACAGCCTATTCTCTTCAAAAACGGTGAGCCGTAAAGTTGGCGGTACTGGACTGGGCACAAAAATCGTCAAAGATGTGGTAGAGGCTCATGGGGGGAAAGTCTCTGTAAAAAGCGAAGTTGGCAAAGGAACCACGTTTTTTGTCCATCTTCCACTGAAACCCCCTTCACCCTGCCCCTAACCCAAACACACCCTTCAACACTAGAATTGATTGCTCCCTTTTGGGGATACCAGGAATCGTCCTCTCACCAACGATCACCTTCCCATCATCTGACACATCAAGAGCTCTACTCCTCGCGATGCTGTTAAGGTATTGTCAACTTAAGCCAAATTTGGCTCGGTCTGCACCTGGAGTCGGTAATCCAATCCCATGACAAATCAACAGATTATGTCCAGGTGAATTGTCTCTCCAGAGTCGGATTTTTGTTAATTTGACAATACCCTCTTGGGACATCAAGACATTCAAACAACCATGCGCTATGCCCACCTGAGTCCGGGCTACTTACGAGAGGCCGTAAACCGAGGAAGTTTAGCTGGAACTGGGAGTAAAACTGGGAGTGACCAAACAGACAGTTTTCAAATGACGGAAGAGGATTTTGCTAAGTTATTGAAAGAAGGCCAGAAAGCAGTGGCTGGGGGACTAGGAATCGAACCTAGATTCTCAGAACCAAAATCTGATGTCCTGCCATTGGACGATCCCCCAAGCCCGGGCACACATTAATCACCTTCACCCTAAACAGTCAAGAGTCTCTTGTACCACCAGGAGAAAACTTAAAACACTCTTCCATAGACGACCCAGTGCCGATCATCGAGAACATCAATCAATAACCGGCTTAAGTTTAATTCTGCTAATTGGGCTGCCACTTCGTCCTCTGTCCAGGCGCTTAACAGAGAATTATAAAAATCTTTCCGTAGTTGCGCTGATTCCTGAGAGGCATATTGATTGACCATCGCCTCCGCATCTTCAGGGGAATCTGGTCGGAGCAGATCCATGACCAAAACTGGAGATCCCGGTTTTGCCAAGGTCTTCACCGCATACCAAAATTGCAAGGCATTGGGAATATGGTGGACTAAACTATTGGATATGACCGCATCAGCGCCATCAGGCAATGTCACCTCTTGGATTCGCTGACATTCCAAGGTGATTCGCCCACTTAACCCTGCCTTTTCTATAGCCACTCTGGCCAGATCTATCATAGGAATAGACGCATCAATTCCCAAAACTTTGAAGGACGGCTGTTTTTGAACAATTCGAATCGGAATATCCGCTGGCCCACATCCCAAATCAAGAACAAGCCCCTCAGTACATTCTGGATACCGTTCAACAAAGTGATCAACAAAGGCCTGATTTTCTTCTGAAAAATCGGCCTGAGCATAGGCCCTTGCCTGTTCTAAGCCATCCATGATTTCTGGTTCTAATACGCGTTTCAT
>CAZKRH010000182.1:0-6807 GCA_964555115.1 uncultured Nitrospiraceae bacterium
AAAGATTCGAAAACCCATGTCTCGCACATGTCAGAAGGAGACTTCTTTGCGAATGAAAAGTCGGCCACCATCACGGATCAGAATGCGGGATCCGGGAAAATTGAATTTGTGGGCGCGGACGGAAGCACGAAGGTATTAAAAGATAAGATGAAACTCGACAAAGGTGATGTGGTGGATGCCACGAAGATGAGCGTCAGCGCGTTACGCCAATTCTTCAAGGATCAAGTGGTCGAGGCCAAGAAAGATCCTGATGTCGTGTTGGCGTTGCACCTGAAAGCCACCATGATGAAGGTGTCAGATCCCATCATGTTTGGTCATGCGGTGACCGTCTATTTTGAAGAGGTGTTTACGAAACATGAAAAAGTATTTAACGAACTGGGCGTGAATGCCAATAATGGACTAGGTGATGTGTACGCCAAAATTGGCAAATTGCCCGCGTCCCAACAAGACGAGATCAAAGCGGACATCCAGGCGGCGCTGAAGAATGGACCTGACCTTGCGATGGTGGATTCGGACAAAGGCATCACGAACCTTCATGTGCCGAGTGACATCATTATCGATGCCTCCATGGCCGCATCGATTCGCGCCTCAGGGAAGATGTGGGGCCCGGATGGAAAAGAGCATGATGCCAAGGACATGATCCCCGACCGGTGTTATGCCGGCATTTATCAAGCCGTGATCAAATTCTGTCAGGAGAATGGTGAATTCAATCCTGCCACGATGGGCAGTGTCCCCAATGTTGGCCTGATGGCCCAAAAGGCGGAGGAATATGGCTCCCATGACAAAACCTTCGAGGCACCTGGTAGTGGGAAGATCCGTGTAGTCGATGGAGCGGGCAATGCCCTGCTGGAACAAGATGTTGAAAAAGGGGATATTTTCCGCGCATGCACGGTCAAGGATATTCCGATCCAAGATTGGGTGAAGCTAGCTGTCAATCGTGCGAGAGCATCTTCAACGCCTGTGGTGTTTTGGTTGGATAAAACCAGGGCTCATGACGCGCAGATCATTGAAAAATTGAATCGGTATTTAAAAGATCACGATACGACAGGCCTGGACATCCAAATCATGGCGCCGGTGGATGCCATGAACCTTTCGCTCAAACGTGCCAAAGACGGGAAAGACACCATTTCTGCAACCGGCAATGTGCTGCGGGATTATCTCACCGATCTGTTCCCGATTTTGGAGTTGGGCACCAGCGCCAAAATGCTCTCCATCGTCCCGCTCATTAATGGTGGTGGGTTGTTTGAGACCGGAGCCGGTGGGTCGGCCCCGAAACATGTGCAACAGTTCGTGAAAGAAGGACATTTACGCTGGGATTCGCTTGGCGAATTCTTAGCATTGACAGAGTCCTTTGCTCATTTAGGGCGAACAAAGGGAAACAAGAAAGCGCAAATTCTGGCCGATACGTTGGACCGGGCCACGGGCAAGCTCATGGAAAATCGCAAGTCACCAGGGCGGGTGTTGGGAGAGTTGGATAACGCCGGAAGTCATGTCTACGAAGCGATGTATTGGGCACAAGAGCTAGCCGCCCAAAATGACGATCCGGAACTCAAAGGGAAGTTTGCGTCGATCGCCAAAGACCTGGAAGCCAACATCGAAAAAATTCTGGAAGAGCTCAAAGTGATCAAGGGCAAAGCCGTTGATCTCGGTGGCTATTACCATCCTTGCCCAGACAAAATAAAAGCCGGGATGCGGCCAAGTGCGACATTGAACAACATCTTGGCGACATTGGGTTAATCAGCCTGATCGTTATTAAGCAGGTCTTCAGCGAATAAGGTTGTCCTTAAAACGTGTACGGGCCCTGGCAAAGATACTTTGCCAGGGCCCGTGTTGTTTGACGAGCTAAACATACACAAGGGGGGCATGGCTTGTTTTTATAGGTATTGCTCGCTTGGTTTTTCCGACGATGGCTCGACAGGTTCGATAAGAAAATGAAGATGCCCTCTATCACCTGTATCAAATGATACACGGTAGGTAGTGCCGCAGCGATTGGGAGGGTCCCCATCCCGGCAGAAACGCATCTGCGCTGCATCCCGCAAGGCCTCTGACTCACAAGACCTACTGCCCCGGCTTCAGGGTGATATCGATCATCATGTCGTCGGCCAGCTGCTCGAGGGCGGCGCGGATCTGTTCGAAATCGGTTTGGGCGGGCGGTACGAGTTCGATCTCTGCCCGAAAGAGCCGCTCCCCTGACATGGGCGCACTCTCGACCACCGTTCGGAGGTCCTGCATGCTGATCCCGAGTGCCGCCAACGCACTCGAAATCTCCCGCACGATCCCAGGCCGGTCCTGCCCTACCAGTTCCAGCCGCAATGATGCGCGATGGTCCACGTCCGCAAGCGACCAGTCGCTGTCCACGACGCTGACGGAAAGTCCTCGGTCGGCTAGGGTGGGAAGCACGGCAATGAGACCCTCTGCGCGCTCCTCGGGGATATGGATCTGAACGACCCCTGCGAAATGTCCCGCAAGGCGTGCCATTCGGCTCTCGTCCCAGCTTCCCTCGTGTTGGGCGATCAAATCTGCCAGAGCCTCGACCAGGCCAGGCCGATCTTTGCCGATCACCGTTAGAACCAGTGCACGTGCCATTGTTTTTCATGCCTCGAAAAAGAATCTTCTATCCAAAAACTTACAAGGTATTCAACAAAAAAATGCTTCCCATTGATTGAACGTTTGCCACCCGATGCTCCGAATCAGCATTTCCATGACAAAAGGGAATCGGGAAAGCGTATGCTAAACGTGATGTGTAGCCAAACGAAAAAGTACCGAAGAGGCACTGAGAAGTCAATCCGCCCAATCATGATGCCCAATATTTCTCACAGGAGAGAAAATAGCATAACAAGGATCATGGCTTGACCTGATATGTCTTTTTGAAAGAGTTTTCGAGGTTTTTGGGTGTAGTTGGAAGCAAGCCCAAGCTTTGAAGTTGTGTTAAGGTATGCAATCCTCCCAATTCTAATGGACGGAGGCTCTTCGTGAACACGCACATACCCACCACACTGGTCTTGGTTCTACTCCTGATGTTCGTGCGCGCAGCAGGTGCGGCGACACCGACAGTGGAAGTGATCAATGAAACCTCTACGCACCTTACCTACAAGATTACGCATGAGAAGGGAATACAACAGCTGACGTTCAATTACGAAGCGGAGGGCGTGGATCCTGGCGAAATCAGTATGGTCACCGAAGTCCACCGATTCGACAACTGCCCACCCAGCGTGACGATTACTGTGCCCAAGGAAGCACAACTGGAAGACGACAACGAAATAGGCGGGCTCATACAGCTGATGATCGAGAATTGCCAGTCAGAGATCCTGGGCGGGAAGTTCAACAAATTTTGGATTTTTGACATTCTCAATGAGGACGGATTTGATGTGGGGCCCAATCCGACAGTGGGGCAAATGACGCCATCAACACCACCTCCCCCGGAGCCCAATTTCTTTGAGTGGCAGTCCGCGGCATGGTTCTTGTGGACCGTGGTAACCCTCTACCTGCTGTGGTGGCGCATTTTCGGGCCGTTCAGGCCGCGTTGACCAGCATGGGAGTGAGCCAGCAGTGATGTTCCGAGGTTAGTGGGACACTTTCGAAAGGGGTGGCCTCTATTCTTCTCCGAAATACCCCATAAAAAGACTCCCGACCCCTTAATGTTTTCTCAGCAATCAGGGTACGTTCGGTCAGATCAAAATGCTGTTAACGTTTGGGCATACACCACCTCCTGTTGAGTAAGGATACGGTGGTGCACTTCGTTTTAGAATATGAGTCGTATGTAGGAATGTGAGAACTGACCCTGGACCCGATGATATGGCAAGGCAAGACCTGATCCCCAACACCGCGCCTGTAGGAATGTTAGAACTGACCCCGCTCCGTTACTCTCATAGACTTTACAAAGCAAAGAACCTTTCATCATAATTAAAGCGTTCACATTTCTGAAAAGGGCTATAATGCGGCGGCAACGCCGATGAACCCATTTGCGACTCCTCATGTATTTGAAACCACGATGATGACACATGCAACACTTCTGGCGTAATCTCTTCCGTTCTCACCGATACAAAGTCATAGGCGGGATTACCATCGCCTTGATTCTCGTCGCATTCACCTTGCTGGACATGGCCGGGATGTTTTCCTGGGTTCATCCAAATGAACCTCTAAAACAATGGGATCCCCATACAGGGTACCGGGAAACATCGAAACCCAGCATCAACCGATCCGATAAAACTAAATTTACTTTGGCTTTTTCTGGCGGAGGAACCCGCGCTACAGCCTTTGCATATGGCGTGCTTGAGGAATTGCGCAATACACAGGTCACGATGGACGGAAAATCCCGCCGATTGGTGGACGAAGTGGATGAGGTCAATGGAGTATCGGGAGGGAGTTTTGCCGCCGCCTACTTTGCCCTGTATGGGGACCGAATTTTTGATGATTTCGAACAACGGTTCTTGAAACACAATGTCACAAGAAGCCTTATCCTTAGACTTCTCGCACCGTGGAATTGGGTCCGCCTCCTCTCACCTAACTATAGCCGAAGCGATCTGGCTATTGAGTTTTATAACGAACAGATTTTCGACGGGGCGACCTTTGCCACCCTTGAAGCCGGAGATGGTCCCCAACTGCGGATTAATGCCACGGATCTTTCCACGGCAAACCCTTTTCGATTCAACCAAGATCAATTTGATTTCCTGTGTTCAGACATCTCCTCCTTTTCCATCGCTCGGGCGGTGGGGGCGTCGGCAGCCGTACCACTTCTCTTTCCTCCTGTCACGTTGCGAAACTTTGCGGGGACCTGTGGTTTCGAAATACCTCCGTGGCTGGAGGAATCGTTGAAAGAGGCACGTACGATCTCAACCAGACGATGGCGGCACGCCCGTATTTTGGATTCATATCTTGATCAGGACAATCGACCGTATATTCATCTGGTTGACGGTGCCATCTCGGATAATCTGGCGGTGCGAAACCCCCTCCGGATGGCCAGTGATTTGACAAAATGGGAAAAGCAAAAAGAGGGAAGGCAAAATCTTCAACGGTGGATTGGCATTATTGTGAACTCCCAGACAGAATCCCAGCTCACATGGCGGTTCGTCGACCTTGACCCCTCCGTGGGAGCCCTTCTTGCCTCCATGACCAGTGCGCAGATCGACTTAATAAGCGCGGAATCCATGGACTTCCTCAAATCCCTATTCGCGTTGTACCAGGAGCAGGCCGCCTCAGCTAACCCGCCCACGAAGTTCTACATCATCGAGGTCAACTTTCAGCAGGCTGAAGACAAAACCGAAAGGGATTACTTAAACAGTCTTCCGACAACCCTCAGTCTACCCAGCAAAGATGTCGATAAGATTCGACAGGCAGGCCGTCGTTTGCTCCGAACCAACCCAGAATTTCAAAGGCTGCTACAAGACCTTTCCCGCTGAACAACTCAATACAGAGTCCGCTGTGTCCCTCCAACGGATTCTAAGCAGAATATCATGCCTCCCGATATGGTAAAAACAATGCTCGATACAGTAATATGGCAGGTGAAAATGCCTGGAGGGCAGCCCCACAATGATCAACAATAAGGAAGCTGCCCTTTTCATTTTTTCTAGGGAGACAATATGATCAAAATATTCGAGAAGAATTAGGGTCAGACTCGACTTAAAGAGAAGCTCGTAACGTTTCAGTCAGAGTCCAGGAATTATTCCTGACCCTATTTTGTTCCTCCTTGTTGCAGTTAGTGCTTGATAAATAGGTTCCCTTGTAAATCAACCCTTCGGCAATTCTTCGATCGCATCCATTTTCTCTGGATAAAACACCACATAATCTTTGATTTGGGCGACTGCGTCGATGGGAGTTTCATAGGTCCAGACGGCGTTCTCTGCTGTTTTCCCCTCCACGCTGACAGAAAAATATGAGGCATCGCCTTTAAATGGGCAGTGGGTTGAGTGGTCTGTCCGTTGCAGGTAAGACATCTGTACATCTTCACGCGGAATATAGTTCACCGGTGGGAGGGGTCCTTCTTTCAGAACTAATGCCTTTTGGGTTTCGGCAATGGTTGTCCCGTTAAACTTCACCAGTATTCGATTTGGGTTGTTCTCAATGGTGATAGCGTGGGGATGACTGGGGCTGGACATTGTGTTTAATCCTTTCGTCTAGAAATAATATTTCGTAGGCCAACATTATTTCATTTTTCTTGTTTTTTGACACCTAGCCGATATGACATCAGGTTTAGATTATTTAGATGACCTTAGCATGCGAGGAGTCAAACAAGAGACGAATAAAACTATATAGATTACCGCTTGATTACCCAGAGATCTTTCAAAGCTAGGGTTCCTGTTCTCGTTCTTGAACCACTCTTTTTTCCACTTAATTGAAAAGACTTACTTTTCGCGCCCTCCACATCTAAAGGATATAATTTCTCACACTCCTCGCTGCCCTGATTTTCGTCCTCCATCCATTGAATACAGATATATATTCAATGATGAACTGGAGATCGCATTCATCATAATTCATCAAATCCATTGAAAAAATGCAATTTTTGTTACTGGAAAACAGGCCAATCGCCGACCATTTTACCTAGTAATTCTGGGCCTTTAGGTCTTGATTTTGGGTCTTTTGATTGGTTGCTAATGAACCCCTGTCTGCGTACAATTCCGACTCTTGTACTTTATGATGGGTAACTTAAGCTTTTTTCACTAAAGTAGGGAAAATTATGGCAAAAGTGCTTGAAGGCCCAGGAATGGGTTTGCTCAGAAAATGGGGTTTGACCACTCCCAATTATGTGGTGGTGAGTACCTCAGAAGAATTTGACCAGTTGTCTCAGGCCAATGAATGGCTCCAAAAAAG
>CAZKRH010000183.1:0-5055 GCA_964555115.1 uncultured Nitrospiraceae bacterium
TCCATGCAGAAGTTCATCGATTCGACAATCAAGCCGTTCTTTATCATCGGCGGCATCGGCACCGCGGCGGCCGGTATGAACGCCTTCTTTCCTCGGTTTGCAGTAGAAAACTTACAGAAATTGGAATTCGTGCAGGAGTACACGATCTTCGTTCAGCACTGGGGGAGGTATTGTCAACTTAAGTCAAATTGGCCTGATTTTCTACCTCGGGCCAGGAACCTGAATGCTGAACAATCAATGAGTTATGAATTCGTGTATTGCCTAATTTTCGGTCAAATTCACTTAACTTGACCATACCTTCATCGAGCCATTCAACCGGAATGTGTGTGGAAGGGTCACACAATAAAATGATGCAGGGTTTACATTTCTACCAAAAAAGAGAGTGCATGTTTGGACCTTGTTTGGCCACACTGTTTTTCCTGGTCATATTTTGGCTACCTCCCTCGGTGCAGGCCGATGTCTTAGGGCAAATCACCATGAAGGACGGAAGTATTATCCATGGTGATATCGTGGACATGGTGGGCGGAGTGCTTCAAGTCAAAGCCGTGTTTGGTGCCGGAGATCCTTTCCAAATTACATGGGAGGAAGTGGCCAACTTGGCTACCAGTCAGCCTGTAACCTTGATCCTCACGAAAGGTATCACCCTTCAGGGCATTGCCCAAAAAGGCGAACCTGGCGTCATTCTCCTACAAACCACCGTGGTATCCATTCTCATCCCAATTCAATTATCTTCCGTCTCTGCTATTAACCCTCCAGAGAAAAAACCGGTAAAATACACGGCCAATCTTGACTTTGGAGGAAAACTTAGCGAGGGCAATACCGTCAGCAAACAAGCCAACCTGTTAAGTTCCTTTACCGCTAGGTCGAAACGATTGCGATTCAGTCTTGATGTCAGATATTTTTATGCAGAAGATGATGGTAGCGTTACCGATCGGAACGCCTTTGGAAATATGCAATTAGATTTTTTTATGTCACCACGATTCTATTGGTATGGCGGCGTCCTTCTCGAACAGGATACATTTGATGACTTGAACCTTCGTACGGCCATCACGACTGGGCCAGGATATCAATTTATTGAAAAGGGTGATTATTCCCACAAGAATTTACAAAACATGGAACTGTCTGGTGAACTCGGAGCTGGGATCATCAATGAAGACAGAAAAATTGCAGAAGATGAAAATTTCGGCACGTTTCGATGGGGAGCAAACTGGAATTGGGAACCCATCCCAGACATACTTATTTTTCATCGCCATCAAGGATTTCCATCCATGGAAGATGTGAGCGACTTCTATATTAATACGATTACAGGGATAAAGTTTGGGATGTGGAAAGGCTTGAACCTCGGTCTTCAATTTAATGTCAAGTATGATAATACCCCTCCACCTGGATCAAAATCTTCAGATTTCAGGGGACTTATGACTGTCGGGTACTTTTTTGAAGATTAACGAATACCTTCTTTCATTCGTGACAATTCCCATTTCATCAAATGCTACAGGAGAAATCATGAAGATCAGATCCCTTTTCCCATTATGATATCCTTTTTTGTTGGTCCTTTTTCTCTTGTTGACCACAGGCTGCTTCACTGTGGTTACGGAAACCGCCCAAAAAGCCTTGGAGGATTGAACCACCGAGAATCAAGTCATTGATACCAAAATCATGACAGGCATTCTTTCTCGATTGTCAGAAAAAGATAAAGGTTTATTGCTGGATGTGAACATTGACGTGTGGGAACAGCGAGTCTTGGTGACGGGGACGCTCGATGATCCCCACATGAAAAACGACGTCTTGGCCCTGGTGAACGCTGACAACCGAATAACCACGACGTATGATGAAATTCAACTCGTCACCAAAGCCGAAAAGGAATCCCGACGGCAACACGCACAAGACCAAAAGGATCAGAACAAAGAGGGCATTGGGCAAACGATCGATGATTTCTGGATTTCGACAAAAATTGAAGCCCAACTCCTTGCGACAAAAGGGATCACCTCGGTCAATTACCGTTGGCGATCAGTGAGAAATCGGATCTATATAATTGGTAGAACTCCTGACCGTACAGAACTTGGGAAAGTCATGGATGTGATCAATGGAACCAAAGGTGTCGAAAGCGTCAAACATTTCATTCAAATTAAATCTTGACGGCTTCCATCTACTTTTAAAGAAAAGACTTTCATAAAGGCCTTTTTTTCTTTCTTATCATTTTCGACTCATTTCGAATTTAATATCTTGGCCGCGTTGAGTATTTATTCCTAGAGCATGCACAGATCTTCAAAGACTATACCTGTTCTTTCCTGTCTGAGGGTGGGAAGGGGTTGATTTCTCACCCTACCGGACTGATACACTCACCCCCTCATTTGGGCATGAATTCATTTCTGGAATTTTGATAACGGCTTAGGAGGCAATTATGAGGATTCACATTGGGAGACTGTTTTCCCAAAACGTCCAATTAAATGTATTGATGATCGGATTCACCACCATGGTGGTAGGATGTGGTGGGCTTCAACTTGATGAACATGTCACCAAATATGGACGCCCTCTTTCTGACCCAACTTCCCCACCTGCCTCGATTACCCTTGAACCAGTCCAAACGACCAATCCCATCAACACGCAACAAACCCTCAAAGCCATCGTGAAGGACGCGAAAGGCAAACGCGTGTATAGCGCCATGGTAGAATGGATTCTTGCCCGTGCCAATGGGGCCGTGGGAGATATTGTGGAAGTCCAACAAGATCCCCTCAATCGAGCTTTGAAAATGGACAATGCCTTTGCCTTAGCGGGAGCGAATCGCCGTGGGGAATCTTTTATTTCTGTCACGTCTGTTCAGGAAGGGACGACCCATGTCATTGCCGTCGTTCCTGACATTCAAGATAAAACTAAAAACCGTGCGTTCGGGGTCCTCCATTGGCTTGATGCTGAGTGGGACTTCCCCAAAACGCAATCACAACAAATTGGTACATCTGGAACCCTCACCACGACCGTGCGCAAAGCTTCTACCGGTGAACCCTTACCCGGGTATCAGGTGAAATGGAACATTACATCCGGCCCCCCTGCCCATTTTGAAGAAACCCATCAAACTGAAGCGATCACAGAAACCGATGAAAATGGCGTGGCCCAGGTGACCCTGGCCCAGGATAATCCTGGACCCGGAGGAAACGCCGTTCATATCGGTGTCATCAAACCATCGGAACCTGGCCGGCCATGTTGCCCCGCTGTCAGCGGACTTATTGCTCAAGACACGACCGCGGTAGAATGGGTGTCTCCTTCGCTTGGTATTAATCAGAATTGTCCCTCTGCTATTGTGGTAGGCGAACCTGCTCCATTTCGGTTTACAGTCACCAATACCTCTGAACTCGAAGCCCGGAACGTGAAGGTGACAAGTTCCCTCCCCGATGGATTAACCTATATTCAATCGACTCCCCCTGCCCAACAACTAGGCAACGTCCTTATGTGGACCTTGGGGAATATCTCTCCCCATGACACCCAAGAAGTCCGGTTAGAATTACAACCGACCCGACCCGGTAACCTGACCCATAAATTGTCTGTCGAGACCAGCGATGGCTATCGCACGACCTCTCTTTGTTCCACGAATGCTGGTGAAGCCAAACTCACAATCACTCAAAGGTGTCCCCCTGATGGCATCGTCGGAGATACGCTGCAATTTACCACTACCGTAGAAAATACGGGTTCGGGGGAGGCCAAAAATGTCGAAATTGTAAGTGTGGTTCCTGTTGGGTTCAGACATGTCTCTGAACAGCGTGAAATCCGACGGGTCCTTCCCACCCTACCAGCTGGTTCGAGTCACACCGCGACCTTTGAATTCGTCGGTGGCCAACCGGGTACCGCGATCAGTACAGCCAAGGTGACGGCTCACAACCAACAAGAAGAGGCACAATGTGAAGTGACGCTCCGTGAATCAAGTATCACGATTACCAAAACTGGCCCGGCGAATCGGTTTTTGAACAGACCTGTGACGTACGAAATTGTGATCAGTAACCCAGGGAATGCCCCTGCCACGGGCGTCGTCATTAATGATTCCCTGCCTTCGGGTGTTCAATATACAACTTCATCCCCCTCAGGAACATTTAATCCTACGACCAATGGCCTTTCGTGGGAGGTGGGATCCGTCGCTCCCGGAGAGACGAAAACGTTTACCGTCACAGGACGAGCCATAACCGTAGGTCGTCATTGTAATGCGGCCATTGTGAAAACGAGTCGACAACTTCGGGAAAGCGCACAAGTATGTACGGAAGTGAAAGGAATAGGAGCCCTTCTCATTGTCGTCACAGATGCAGAAGATCCTGTTGAAGTTGGAGAAACAGAACAGTATTCCATCGTGGTCACGAATCAGGGCACCGCCCCCATAACCAATATTAAGATTTCGGCGGAATTGTCGGACAAAATGAAATATGTTTCCTCAACGGGATCAAGTTCCCGACTCGTGGTGCTGGGTAAGAGAGTCGACTTTGATCCAATCCCAGCGATTGCACCCAAAAAATCCATAACATTTACCGTGACCGTTCGAGGCACTCAACCTGGAGATGAACGTTTCCGGGTTCACATGGAGGCTGACCAACTCACATCCCCGGTCCTGGTAGAAGAAAGCACCAATTTCTATCAATAAAATCAACAACGAGCTGTGGGAAGAGGGAAGGATTTTCCTTCCTTCTTCCCACTCCATCCTTCCACCTCTATCCTTCACTACTACCCTGCTGCGAAATACACTCCAAGCAAATGTAGCGTCGCCGGCTTACTCACCTCCTGTGTCAGAATGTTTCAGACCCGTTCGTCGTGACACAATTTGACTCAAAATTCCTTGCATGTGCAACCTCCATCAATAAACATAAGCCATTGAAAAATAAGTAAATTCATCAAATTTATAAAATTCATGTGACTGGCATACAGGTTGCGGTATGTGGTGATACGGACAAATTGTGATGTATTGAATGGCTATCATCCCCAGGAGGACATGATGAAAAAGGTGCTACAGACGGTAGGTGTTTCTCTTGCCTTACTCTGCTTTTGTGGAAGTGTGGCTCTAGCTGGAACGGAACCCGTTAA
>CAZKRH010000184.1:0-7361 GCA_964555115.1 uncultured Nitrospiraceae bacterium
CTGCCCCCTCATCCTCTTTCAAGGCTTGGAAGACAAAGTGGTTCCACCCAATCAAGCGGAACGAATGTTTGAAGCTGTCAAAGCGAAAGGAATTCCCGTTGCCTATCTCGCCTTTGAAGGCGAACAACATGGGTTTCGTCGCGCAGAAACTATTCAGAAGGTGTTAGAAGGCGAGCTGTATTTTTATTCAAAAATCTTTAAGTTTGAGCCAGCCGATGATATCCAACCTATTGTGATTGAAAACCTTCCTGGATAATTTTCAAAAATTTTTCGTCTTCCCATACCTTTTCATCCTCTTAAATCTCAAGACCCTCTTTTTTTGTTTTTCCGGAATTCTATACGAGCCAGGTTTCGTCCTGGCAGCCGAGGCCCGGCTATAAATTAAAGGGGTTGAATTTTTCTTACGGGAATTCAGTGGTAAGGAGTAGATGCCCCATTTAACAAACACCGACTCTCAAATCACGTTTGTGGCAATAACTAATGAATCCTTGTCTACGGGGCTCGTTCAATCAACAGGGCTTTATCGTTTTTAAGAACGGTGGCTCGGATGCGGTCTCCAAATTTAAATTCTTCGGTCACTTTGGTGTCCGGCGTTCGTTCTACTCGAATCTCGCCAAGTTCCCCACGCATCACATAAAAATCTCCATCAATCATCAAGATAGAGCCTTCGACAATTTTTTGATTGGATTGAGTAGATTCTTCACTTTTTTCTGTTTTAGACTCCTCTTTTTTGGCAGACATTTTTTCCAAGTCGGCTTTTGATGGAGGGGGCGGACTATCATCGTTATTCACGGTCACGCTATTGATCGCATCGGAGGGAGCCCGTTCGATGGAGATGGCTTTATCGACCATATCAACTTCGGCTTTGATTTTATCGCCAAATTTAAATTCTTCAGACATTTTGGTTTTAGGCGTGACTTCAATGCGGATTTCCCCATAGTCACTTCGCACCACATGGAAATCCCCATCCACCATCAAGAGATCCGCAATAATGGTTCTCGTTTTAGGTTTCTTTGGTTGAGGAGTGGCGTCCTTTTTCCCTAAACCTTTTTGGGATTTCTTTTGGTCCTCGGTTTTAAGCCCTAACACGGGGGAAGCATCAGCCTGGTTGACGGTAATACCATTGACATCATCTGGGCCAGCCCGTTCAATTCGAATAGCCTTTAAATTCTTATGGACCAAGGCTTTGATTCGGTCGCCATACTCGAATTCTTCTGTAATTTCTGTTTTGTAGGTGGCCTCAATTTGAATTTCCCCTAATGGACCTCGAACGATATAAAAATCCCGGTCCACATCCAGTAAATCCGCAATGATGGTTTTGGTCTCCTCGGGTTGGGATTGGGCCATGGCATCCAGGTGAAGAAGCAACCCTGTCAGCACATTGAACATCAGCAATCCGATACAGATTCCTACAGTCTTTCCCCCACATACCTTACTCATGATATCACCACCTCTAATGTTAGAGTGATTAGTCAATAATATGGCTGAACTTCACCGCTTCGCACAGTCTCAGAAATACATACAAAAATTTATCAGATTTTACCATACCCATACCACCTGAACCAGACACACCCACACACCATCATCGCCATGATGATCAGCACAACCAAATCGGTGAGGGTCATGCGTGAAAGTCCGTAAGGATTACGAGGTTGGCCTGGCCCAAACCCCTTGGTTTCTAGCGCCATCGCCAATAAATTTGTTTGACGAAGCGTATGCCCAATGAGCGGCACCACCAAGGGCGGGTATCGACGAATTTTACTCCATACTGACCCTGACGCCAGATCCAGTCCACGAGATCGTTGAGCTTGCACTATGGTCCCCATCGCCCCCAACAGAGTAGGCACCCACCGGAAGGCTAAGGACAACGCAAAACCTATTGAGCTGGGAAGCCCCAAGCGTTGTAACGAACGGGAAAAATCTTCAATGGTAGTGGTGGAGAGTAATAAGAGTCCACTCAGTAATAACGCATCCAAGCGAAGCCCCATCCCCAGACCATGGATCACTCCTTCCTGGGTGATCACCACCCCCGCAATGGTAAAAAGAGGAATCTCCCCTTTGATGAAAAACGGCCATAGCAGGAGGCTATACACAAACAACAGAACCAATAATACCCACATTTTTTTGAGATTAGGAAGCACTCGTGCAACCATCAACCCTCCGAGAATCCAGACCATGAGGGCCAATAAAATCAAGGGGTCCGAAAACATCAACGCCAACACAAATAGCCCAAATAACCAGAGGATTTTGGTCCGCCCATCTAGACGATGGATCCAGGTTTCCTGATCAAGATACAACGTCATGTTCATGTCGCCACCAACCTGGATTGAACTTCTTGTACTGTGAGGAGTGTGTGTCCCCATCGTTGTGCAAATTGGATCACCGGGGGCACATGTAAAGACGCTGACGCTAGAAGAGCTCCATTTGCAAAAATGGTTCGGGTTGGACCATCTCCCACAAGAGCCCTCTCCTGAATGACCAGACAACGCGTGGCATATTCGGAGACCAACCCCATAGCATGCGTGATCATCACAATCGTATGGCCCCGCTGATTGAGCTCTCGGATCATGGTCATCATCCGAATCGCTTCTTCCCCATCCAACCCGGTCGTCGGTTCATCAAAAATGAGCACTTTGGGTTGTGTCGCTAAGACCGACGCCACCGCGACCCGTTGGCGTTCCCCTTTCGTCAGTGAAAAAGGGTCCGCCTGCCCATGTTCTTGGACGGATAGCCCCACAGCAGATAACGCGACATCGACACGTTGGACACATTCTTGATCAGAGCACCCGACATTTTTTGCTCCAAAGGCCACTTCCTCCGATACCGTTTCTGCAAAAATTTGATGGTCTGGATTTTGAAACACATATCCAATGTCCCCTGCCAGTTGGCTGACTGTAGCCTTTTGTGTATCCTCGCCCCTCACGAAGACCCTTCCGCTTGTTGGCAGCAAGAGCCCATTCAGCAGTTTAGCTAAGGTACTTTTTCCTGCCCCATTTTTCCCAAGTATGGCAATGAATTCTCCAGACCTTACGTGAAACGACACATCTTCCAAAATGAGAGGACCCGTCGAGTACCCTACAGACACATGCTGTAATTCCAGCACCATATCTCCGTTCTTGTCTGCCGTCTCACCCGTTGCTGATCGTCCGGAAGTATCCTCACATGATTCTTGAAACTGGTTGCCAATGGCCCAATGATGTTCATCTGCCATCTTCCACGCCTCTTCAACGGTCACAGGCAAACGGGCCAATCCCCTTCCTTGAAAACATTGTGCGATGGGGAGGGGACGCAGCCCATATTGTTCGGGTAACCCCTCCGTTCCCCAAAATTGAGATGGCGCTCCCTCCCAGGCAATCTGTCCCTGTTCAAGCAGTAAAATGCGATCCGCATGCAGTGTGTCTTCCGGTTCATGTTCTGCCATCACGACGGTCATCCCAGTCGCCTTGAGACGTTCCAATAAGGCAAGCAAATCCCGGCGTCCCGCTGGATCGAGATCGGTCATCGATTGATCCAGCACGAGGAGTTCAGGATGTCGAACTAAAATGGATGCCACCACCAACCGTTGCCGTTGACCACCCGACAGGGATAAGGGATCCCGACGTTCACATCCCATGAGGCCCACCTGCCGCAAGGTTTCCGAAATCTGGTGCGCCATCTCTGTTTGGGTCATTGGAGGCATTCGATGTTCAAGCGGTTGCGCGACTTCCATTTCCACATTCGTGGACACAAGTTGTGTATCAAAATCTTGAAACACCAACCCCACTCGTTCGGCCTGTTGCCATACCGGCTGCCCCTTACTGTCCTGCCCTTTAATGTGAAGGCTTCCGGAAAAAGACCCCTGATAAAATTGAGGGACGATGCCACTCAACGCAAAACACACGGTGGATTTCCCTGAACCACTTCGCCCCATCAGGATGACCGTTTCACCAGTTCGTACCTGAAAAGACAGATTCTGCAGTACCGGTTCTCCCGTCAATCCATACCAAAACGTCACGTTTTGCACATTGACGAGCGGGTCACCTGACGAGGGAGACCAGGACTCCTCAGGCAAAAGCGCAACGGCCTCAGCCCCCTTGGACACGTGATAGGCGCTGCCTAACCCCGGTTTCAAATCCGCATATAACAGCCCCCAGCGCTTCACTCGAGGATACAAAAATTTGAGCAGTGGGGGACCGAGCATCATGCCCATGACCACATTATTAAAAAAGATCGCGGGGGCTAAAATGGCAAATGGTAAAAACCCCAACAGCTCTACCCCCCAGGCAATAACCCCCGCACACACACCCGAAGCCACTACACAAATCAGCCCATACTCACACCCCTGCCACCATGACCGCACCACCGGCTCCTTCCCTGATGACAGAAAACCCAACTGTCCCCAAAGAAGGTACGGCACATACCCAAATAAAAAATTTCCCAAAAATCCAAACACACTGGCAGGCCCCAACGTGCCAAAACAATCCCCAATGATATTCCCAATTCCGGCACCCCAAGCCGCCGCAGGCCCAAACAACAGGGACGCCACTATAGGAATGGCATTGGCCGGACGAAGCTCCGCAAACCCTGGAATTAACGGAATACCAACTTTAAAGGGAATAAGAATGGCGGCATACACGGCGGCAATTTGCGCCGTAAGGACGATCAGGCGAGTATCCTGCCACACGCCCATGAGGTCCCGGGCCCATTGCAGTGGATTCCAGGCAGAATCTCGCGAAGCCATTAGTTACAAGAGGAGTAGGAGAAGAAAGGGTTCACAACAGACCACATCCATAGAAAACCTGGGTCGCTTGTCTTTAGTCGCTCGTTGCTAGTTGCTCGTAGGTAGGAGCGAGTCGATCATTATGTTCTTTATCGAGATGCAAGCATCAAGGACCGTCTTTTCTTCCCTAGCGACGAGCAACAAGAGAAGACTCCTAAGAATGCCGCTGACGACTCTCCGCCTTCGTGAGGACAGCTTTTTTCAACAGTTCCTTTATTGAGAGACACAGCGAAAACCCACATGCGCATGCGGATATCCCGTTCGAAACCAATTGCGAAATGATCGACGAAGGAAACACGAGGCGGTTTGAGGACCTGCCCCTTTTACCACATAATGATCATGATCAAAAAATCTCGTAGAATAGCCCGGGTAGGTCAGCATAGGCGCAAACCCTTCAAATGGATGAAACTCCGTGGAGGTCCATTCCCATCCATTCCCCAACATTTGAGACACACCAAACGCACTATCCCCTTCTGGGTCTGCTGTCACAGCATGGGGATCCCAACTCTTAAAATTAAAATTCCCTTGCCTTCCATTCGGTGGTGAATTCCCCCAAGGAAATAACCGCTCTTCATCTGAAAAGGTCCCATAGGCTGCACGATGATACTGAGATTCTGAGGGAAGAGCCATGCCCTGCCATTGTGCATAGGCTAGGGCTTCTTGCTGAGACACATATACGGGCCAATCCAGTGGTAATTCACAATACCCAAACATGGTTCGAATCACCCATTGCCCTTCTACCTTTGCCCAGAAGGGGGGAGGCGGAGCTCCTTCTTCCACAAATTGTAGATACTGTCCATTGGTCACTTTATATTTACTGATGTGGAAATCCTGGACCTGGAGGATGTGGGCAGAAAATTCATTATCCCATCCAAAACCATCTGTTGGATTTTGCCCCAGGGTAATGGATCCTCCGGGAATATGAACCATTTGAAGCTCAGGAGACATACGAGAAAAGGACGAGACTACACCGGGATTAATTTTTCCCTCCTCATTCATATGCTGCATGAGATAGGCTGTCGTCTCCGCATGCATAAGCCGATGCTCAATAATGACCTGGACCATATCAGGGGACACGTCTTCGATCGCTCCATCAATCGCATGACGCACGTGAGCATTATAGGTGTGAACTTCTTCGACCGAAGGCCAATCGGAGGGGTCATCTTGGGGAAGCTCTCCCTCCCTGGGATCAATCCCTGCTTCAAACAGTGCATCAAATTCTGGATGAAATGAGGGAATATCCAATGTCCATCGGCACAGCTGATTCCAGTCAAACGCTTCGAGATGACCCAAGTAAAAAATCAGCCGATGCCGTTCTGGAATGGGCCGTAGGTACAGCGATTCAGGTTTGATCAGTGCAAAAATGGCATCAGTCCGTTTCCGCGATTCCTGTAGGGTAGATTGCAAAAGGGAAAGGGTTTTCATGTGAAGCAAGAAGCCTTCGTTAACCGGTATATTCTGGAAGAGAAACGATCGAGGGCCCCACAATTCTGGCCCCATCATTGTTTCTCCGTCTATCTGTCTATTTTTTATAATATAAAGCACTCCAAGTTTGTCAAGGTTAAAAAAGTTTTTTTGAATGGGCAAAGCCATTGTCCATAATATTTTGGAATACCCCTTGCTTGTCTTCGATCCTTTTCATGGCGCAAGAATGACCCATCCCTGCCTCTGGTCCTTTCACGACTTAGCAATTTAATGGCCCTTGCCCACCTCTCCACACACCGTAAAAAGTGCTAGCGCTTCTTCACATTCCTTGTTATCCTCAGATTCCATCTGGGACCCGTATAACGCTTTCGTGTCTAACGGTTTCCTGATTCAGGCTGCTCAACTTTCCTCTTTTCTATTCCATTGATTACTGCATGAACGTTCCCATTCTTGAAGCCAACAACGTGAGCAAAATTTTTCCTGATGGGGCTCGTGCGCTCCATCAGATTCATCTCACGATCAAGGCCGGAGAGACCATGGTGTTGATTGGGGAAAGTGGATCTGGGAAAACCACTCTCCTCCGACTCTTCAACCGGTTGGATGACCCCTCTGCGGGAATTATCTCGATTCATGGGAAAAATGTCCAAGACCAAAATCCGATTCTCCTTCGACGTCAGCTAGGGTATGTCCAACAGGATGGAGGACTTCTGCCTCACTGGACGGTCTCTCGCAATGTCTCCCTGGTCCCGGTCCTCCTGGGATGGTCTGCCAAACAATGCCAGGAACAGGTTGAATCGATGCTTCGATTAGTCAATCTGGACCCACATCAATATCGCGATCGGTATCCATCCGAGCTTTCGGGTGGTCAACGACAACGGGTCGCCTTTGCACGAGCCCTAGCCTCTCAACCAGATATTGTCCTGCTGGATGAACCCTTTGGCGCCCTAGATGCCCTCACACGTGATGACCTCCAAGAACAATTTCTCCATATGAAACACACCGTCAACAAAACCATGGTGCTGGTCACCCACGATCTCCAAGAAGCTTTTCGATTAGGGGATCGTATTGCCGTCTTGCGAGAAGGGTCTATTCAACAAGTAGGCACACCAGATGAACTGACGCATCAACCTGCGAACGAGTACGTGCACGCATTATTGGAACATGCACGACCTCATCG
>CAZKRH010000185.1:0-12703 GCA_964555115.1 uncultured Nitrospiraceae bacterium
CTGAAAGATGTCCTGACGCAATTGGACCGCGAGTATTCACGGGTTCAACGTGCCTTGGAAGCGGAGCTGGCAGGTCTTCCTGTAGTGCCCACCTGATAGCACTGTACTCCCCTCTTACCCCAAATCCCTGTTTTTTCCGTCTATCTCCGCGCATGCCGCTGAAGTTCTGGCGCGCCAGCGGTAGGAAACCATGGTTGTTCCACTGCCCTGTGAAGTTAGAGGAATTGGATTCGGTTCTTTGGCAGTGGATTGTGGACCCACATGAAGACGAAAAATGTGAAGCGTTAGGTGGGAAGCGTGAATCAGAATTCAAGAAACTTGCAACGAGCAACCAGCAACCAGCGACTAGGAACGAACCACGAGCGACGAGCCACGAGCAACCAGCGATTCAAGAGCGTGAAACGAAAGAAAGGGGCTCGTGGGAGAAAATCCCTGTCAGAACCATGCCTGTTCTTGACCATACGGGGAGAAAAAAGGAACACTATAACTCGTGAGCTGGATAGTCGTCTGCGGCCGGGTAAGCCATCGAAAAGGCTGTCCAAGGTTTACTCGTTCAAAGTCTTTTTATAGGGCTAAGGGTTTTTACATGCTAGGATTTAGCATGGCCTTTGGGATCTTGGTCTTCCCCAACGGTTTCCATTGGAGGTTCAGGGGGATTTCCCATAAACGACCTTAACATCTTTCGCCACCAACTTTCTGATTCCGGCTGTTCCCTTATGGGGTCGGGGTATTCGGTCCAGAATTCCTGAGTTCCGAGATAGGTTTCCCCTTGGAATTGAAGGCGTGTTTGCAATTGCGTATAGCCTTGTTGATGGAGTTGGTGAATCAACGCTTCTATCGTGGCTGACTCCGTTTCATCTCCCGCCATTTCAACTCGAATCTTTTCATACCGGAACAGGGCGAGGTATTTCCCAGCTTCCTCAGAGACCTCCACTTGTCGTGAGAATCCACGTTCCTGATCATCCAACCCCGTGATTTGGTAGATGTTTCGTGCCATGCTCAAAAATTTCGTGTTTTCTATTCTCGGAAGTGGAGAAAATTGACTGGTGAGGTGATACCCCCGTCCGGGTTTCCTTCACTTCTTTTGGAAAGACATTGGATCATTCATGAGGGTTCATCGAGAATTTTCCGAAGTCGTCGATCTAGGGCAAAGCGGGTGAGTCCCAGTTTTTTGGCCGCAAGACTTTTATTATGTCCAGAAAGATGCATGGTTTCCTCAATGATGGCCGATTCAATTTCGGCGAGCGTTTGTTGGCCGACGGTCATGGCAATGTGGATCGTGTCTTCATCGTGTTGTGTGGTTCCCCGAACAGGCGAAGAGGCAATTTCATGTAATTCTTGAGGGAGATTTCTTGACGTCAAGGTTTTTCCCTGACAAAAAATTACTCCACGTTCAATAATGTTTTCCAGCTCTCGAATATTTCCTGGGTAGGCATATCGTTGCAACAGGGTCTGTGCTTCTTCATCAATTTCAGCAATTTCTTTTCCAATCTCCTTGCTCTGCTGATAGAGGAATCGGAGACTTAAGGAGGGTATGTCTTCAACTCGTTTTCGGAGGGGGGGTAATTCGAGCGAGACCACATTGAGTCGAAAGAATAAATCTTCCCGAAAATTTCCCTGTGCGATTTCCTTTTTTAAATCCCTATTTGTCGCCGCCATGAGGCGGAAATCTACTCCAATGTCTTTCGTCCCTCCGACACGTCGAAACGTGCGTTCTTGAAGGACTCGGAGAAGTTTTACTTGCATGGGCGGGTTGAGATCTCCGATTTCATCCAAAAAGAGAGTCCCACCTTCCGCCTGTTCGCATAGGCCACGCTTCCGTTGAATAGCACCGGTGAAGGCGCCTCGTTCATGGCCAAATAGTTCGCTTTCAAAGAGATCGTGGGGAATAGCGGTGCAATTGACCCCAACAAACGGACCGTCTTTTCGTGGCCCATTATGGTGAAGGACTCTGGCGATATATTCCTTGCCCGTTCCGGTTTCCCCTTGGAGTAGGACTGTCGTTTTGGCGTTTTGGGCCAGTTCTTGAATTTGGGTCATGAGGTTACGCATGCTGGAACTGATCGCAATAAGATTCTGCAACCGGTATTGTTTGCCTATGTCTTGGGTCTCAAACATTATGCGATTCCGTAACCCTAGATGTTCGATGGCCCGATTGACGACAGGGTCAATGACCGATAAATCCACACTTTTGAGGAGAAAGTCATAGGCTCCCAATTTCATGGCCTCGACAGCATTTTCAATGGTGCCATACGCTGTGAGAAGAATCACCAACGTGTTTGGAGCTTTCGGTCTGAGGTGTTTCAATGTTTCAAGACCACTCATTCCTGACATTTTCAGATCGAGAAGGATGATGTCGGGAATATCATGGTCTAACCCTTTCAAGAGAGCTTCTCCCGAGTCAAAACTTTTCACATC
The DNA here is from genome assembly GCA_964555115.1 of uncultured Nitrospiraceae bacterium. Classification (GTDB taxonomy): domain Bacteria; phylum Nitrospirota; class Nitrospiria; order Nitrospirales; family UBA8639; genus CAZKRH01. The sequence continues at coordinate 2,419 of CAZKRH010000185.1, forward strand.
ATGTTGGCCTCGGGACAATATTCGAGTGATCGAGGATCGAACCACTTCATCATCATCGGTCACAAAAATTGAGGCTCGCATGTTATGACACTGGTGTAGGGTGTGGTAGTAGCGTTAACGGGAGCCAGATGGACATGACTGTCTCGACCCCTAGCCGGCTTTCGGCACGGATACTTCCTCCATGCGCTTCGATAATATTTCGGCAGATGGCTAATCCTAATCCTGTTCCCCTTGGTTTTCCCATTGTAAAAAAGGGATCAAAAATTTTCCGGAGATCCTCTGGGTTAATCCCTTTTCCATTGTCATGAATGGTCGTGAGAATTCCTTTGTGCCCGTCTCGTGAGTCTTCAAAGGCCTTAATCGATAGTATTCCGTTATCTCCTAAGGCCTCCACGGAATTTTGAATCGTGTTCAAAACCACTTGTTTCACTTGATCACGGTCGGCTTCAAGAACAGGCAGTCCTGGTGAAAAGGTGGAGGTCACGTTGATGTGTTTGTGATCGATGAGTTGGCTCAAGAGTTTCAAGGATTCTTCCAAAAGCTCAACCATCCCAAATGAACCTGGGACGAGGTCGCAAGGGCTGGCGTATTCCACAATCTGAGTGACAATCCGGTCTAAACGGTGAGTTTCTTTAAGAATGGTTTCTAGGTCGTCACGTTTGGTATCTTGGGGATCAACGTCATCCAAAAGTAACGAGGCCGTTGATCCAATACCCACAAGAGGGTTTCGGATTTCATGGGCAATGCCTGCCGCTACTTGTCCCAACGTGGCCAGGCGCTCTGTCCGGTTGAGTTTTTCCCGCATTTGTTCCAAAGCCGTAATATCGACATTGAATCCTTGATACAGAGAATCTCCTCCTTGTCCATCTGTAATAGGAGTGGCGCGGCCCAGGATCGTATGAGTGGTACCATCGGGATGCACAAAGCGAAAAACACTTTCAAAAGGAATATGTTGGGTGGTGGCATCCGAGAAGGCACTGTGGACAGGTTCGCGGTCATCAGGGTGAATGGCATCCCAGATGCTTTCAGGATTCAATGGAGTGTCAGGATTTCGCCCAGCCAAAATCCAATTGTGGCGATTGCAAAAAATTATCCGGCCATATTGGGCGGTAAAGATGCCAAAGGGAGCATGGTCCACAATCCCGCGGTACTTTGATTCTGACGTTGAAAGTTCAATATTGAGGCTACGCAACTCCGCTTCCGATTTTTGGATTTGACTGATATATTCTCCAATCTGTTGATTCATTCCGTGCAGGACACGCGTCAGATCCCCAATCTCATCTCCACGATCTAAGACCTTCACCTCTGGCACCATACCGCCAGTTCGGTTTTCTAGGGTTTTTGCCAGCGTGACCAGCGGTCCCGTAATGGATCGAGCCAGCAATCGTAGCGCGAGAACCATGAGCAGTAAGGCCAAGGTGCCACCCATGATAATCACGCGAAGCAGAGAGGAACGGTCATTGGAGGTTCTGAGTAGGGTGGTGCCCAGAACCTCTCCTTCTCTCCGGTCAAAACGAGCAATTTCTTCCCGGATGGCTAACATCAGGGCTCGGCCTTTCCCCTCCTCAATATAATGTAGTGCATCGGCAGTGTACCCTCGTTTGACCTGCTCGATTAAGTTATCTTTATCCTTCATGAGTTGTTCAACCAACTGCTGGGCTTGGTCCACAACCTGACGTTGTTCTTGATAAGGTTCGACCATCTGCCCAAGAGACTGTCCAACGGTCAGCACCCGCTGTTGGGCGGCGAGATAGGGCTGAAGGAATTTTGGTTGTTTGGTCAACACGAACCCTCGAAACCCCGTTTCCAAGTCGACGATTAATCGCAGATATTCGGCAGCGGTGGTTTGTACATGGTACACATGGTTCAACCGGTCTTCATCTTCGGCAAACGTCTGCACACTGTAATAGGTGACAACACTGAAGCCCCCAAGTGTGAGAATAGGGATCAGTGAAACCAACAAGAGTTTGCGCTCAATGGGAAGATTGTTAAAAAGTCGAATGCCTTGCATAAACATCACCTGAGAATATCCTAGGGGGGCTTACGGAGTGTGTCAAACCAGTGGGTATCTGCATGATGGGTTCAGAAACGTACATAAATGGTACTGGTGGGGACGGTTCGGTTCCGGTAAGATAGCTTTGGATTCTTCATCCAGCTGAGGCTCTTCTTCGATGATAGATGGTAAATCATTTGCTCTAGTCGTGCTAATGGGGGCTATTGGTGTTCTCGTTGGTTGGACGGCTGGAACGCAACAACCGTCTAATGGAGGAATTCCTGCCCGAACCGTGGCAGATTACCTTCATGCGGTAATCGAAGCAGATCGCACCTTTTACACGCAACATGTGGTTGAACGCATGGAGGCGATGCTTATCGTGACCGCTTCAGAGAATTGGGGAGAGGAAAAGACGCTGCCCTTACCTGTACAATTTTTGAGAGAAGCCTCTCATAGTTTGCACACGCGTGGAGCACCCTTTCGATATCGGTTGATTAGTTTGTGGCCGCTCAATACCCGAAATGCACCGACTTCAGATTTAGAACGGGCCGCTCTGGAGCAAGTTGTGGAATATGGGGAGGTTGTAGAAGAGGAGATCATGATTGATGAGCATCGGTACTTTCAGGCCATCTACCCTGATCGTGCGGTGAGTCGAGCCTGTGTGTCTTGTCACAATGCCCATCCAGAAAGTCCCAAACGCGACTTTAAGTTAAATGATGTCATGGGAGGGATTGTCATTCATGTTCCTCTGGGTTAAAGACCGGCTGAAATGATTATCTCTCTGATCAAGACCTGATTGATTCAAGAGGTTCACGAACCTTCCTTCACCTTTTCAAAAGGGGGCGCTCGCAATGACGAATCCTGAGAAAAGTAATCAAAGCGCGGCAACGGTGAGTGCGTATATGAATCGAGAAGTCAAAACGATCCCTGTCACTGCGACCCTTCAAGAAGTGGGACAGGCCTTTGTGGCCAATGGAGTGAGCACGCTCCTTGTTCTTGAAGATGACCGCTATGTGGTGGGAATAGTGTCGGATAAACGTTTGGCGAGGGAGGGTGATGGTTAAGGCTGTCTTTGGCCATTCCCCCTATTTTTCCTTATCCGGATTGTCTTCCTAGAAATCTTTCCTCCTTTGTTGAAATTATCGTTCCTAATGTTGGGATATGTGAGAATAGTGCTATTTCGCACAAAACTATCAGTGCGAAATCGCTCACTTTATTCATAAGTTTGAAATTTGATTAATTTTAAAATATTAAAAGTCAAGAAAATCAAATATTTACAATTGTTTGTTGTGGTGAATGTTTGGCCTAGTAAATGGAATAGATTTTGCTGTATTTTAGACAATTGTGTGAGGTTTCTAAAAATCCAAAGGTTGTTAGGGTTAAAGAAAGGCCAGAACAAATGGATCCCATCTATGACCTCATCGTTGTCGGAATTGTTGGCTTATTAGTGGCCTTCAATATCTACGGATAAACGACCTCACCTCCATTTCGTCATCATCTCCTACCGTTTCAGTTGTTCCGTTTTCTCCTTGTCTTTCACACTTCACTTAATACATATAATACATATTTAATTCCTGAGGTCCTGGGTGGGGGTCCATCTCTTTGCGGATACCTTGTATCGACAAATTGATGGTCTGGTACATTATAAAGTGTTGATTATCTCGTTGATCCATGTCCCCATGATCGATCTTTCAGGAGCCTTTGCCCTTGAGGATATGGCCAGTCATGCAAAAAATTAGAGGACGAAAGCGGTGATTTTAGGAATGAATCCTGCCGTTGGTCGAACCTTGCATGAACTCAGTGTGGTCAAGAATATTGGCGAGGACAATTTTGTCAAAGACTTTGAAGTGGCCTTGGAAACCGGTATTGATTATATCGGGGAGCAGTTCCTGGGTCGGGACATTTCCCCAAAAGAAGTGTGATGGATTAGCAAAATCTCATCTGTATATTATGGCCTCATGCCAAAAATAAAAACCTGCCTCTGACTTTCCTGAAACTACTATACGCTTAGGTTAAAATACCTAATTATTCAGCGATGCGCTGTCTTATTTTCTTCTGATAGTGATTTCCGAAATCAAATCTCACCTATCCTAAGGTTAGCCGCGTGGATTTATAGGCCAATCTTAAGGTCCACTTCATTAATCGGTGAAGTTCCAATCGAAAGGAACCGAAAGGATCTTCTAGTAATTTGGATGGGGATCATTTCGCCTGAAGGTAAAAATACTTAAGTTGAAGACTGTTTTGGGTAGGGGAATGAGTTCTGGAAGCACATGTCGGAGCTGTAGAGGGTTCCATGTGACGCTGGTTTTCCAGAAGCCTCTTAGATAAAGCGCCCCGTTTTCCATCCTTTTCATAAGAAATTTTGTTATAGTGCCCCCCGTTTATACGAAGAAGTTTTCATGAGGGAAGGGGCTCGGGGGTTGCCACAGATTCAGAAAAGCAAGTGTTGGGAGTATTTATGTTCTTATTCGTTAAATGGCCCAAATTTAAATCGTCTGGAAAGAGGACGATGACCGACACGCTTTTCCAAGCATGTGTGCGCAATTTCCTGGGCGATGCACCTGATTGGTATAAGCAAACGATTATCGCCTTTTTAATAATTAATCCCCTCTTGATGTTTCATGTGAGTCCATTTGTCGCAGGGTGGGTTCTCATCATTGAATTTATTTTTACCCTGGCGATGGCCTTAAAAAGTTATCCTCTCCAACCCGGTGGCTTGTTGGCTCTGGAAGCCGTGGCTATTGGTATGGCCAGTCCTGAAACGGTCTACCATGAAGCCTTGAATAATTTTCAAGTGATTCTTCTTCTGATCTTTATGGTCGCCGGAATTTATTTCATGAAAGAGTTGTTGTTGTTTACCTTTACAAAAATTTTGTTGGGAGTTCGTTCAAAAGCCACTCTCTCATTATTATTTTGTTTTACTTCCGCCTTTCTCTCGGCTTTTCTCGATGCGCTCACCGTGACGGCGGTGATAATTGCCGTGGCCACGGGATTTTACGGCATTTATCATCGGGTAGCCTCTGGCAAAAAATATGATGATGACCATGATCCCACGACGGATGATGTCGTCTATAAAGCCAATCGGGAGGACCTGGATACATTTCGTGGATTTTTACGGAACCTGCTCATGCACGGCGCCGTGGGGACGGCCTTAGGTGGTGTCTGTACGCTGGTTGGGGAACCGCAAAACCTGCTCATTGGGGATAAAGCCTCCTGGCAATTTATGGAATTTTTTATTCGGATGTCGCCTGTCACGATGCCAGTGTTGGTCATCGGGCTAGCCACCTCTGTCCTGTTGGAGAAAGTACGATGGTTTGATTATGGCTATCAGTTGCCGGAACCTGTGCGAGATATTCTTCAAAGTTTTGATGACGAACAAACCCGAAAACGCCAAATGGTCGAAACGGCAAGGCTGTGGGTCCAGGCGGCCGCCGGTGTGTGGTTGATCCTTGCTCTGGCGTTTCATGTAGCGGAAGTGGGGATTATTGGTCTGTCCGTGATTGTGATTACGACAGCCTTCAACGGCATCATTAAGGAACATCATATAGGGGAAGCGTTCCGGGAAGCTCTGCCGTTTACAGCGTTGCTGGTGGTCTTTTTTGCGATCGTGGGGGTGATTCAAGAACAAAATCTATTTGGAGATATTATTCAATATGGCCTGAGTTTGGAGGGCGCCCAACAAATTGGCATGTTCTACATCGCCAATGGGGTGTTATCCATGATCAGTGATAACGTGTTTGTGGCGACGGTCTATATCAATGAAGTCACTCGTGCTCTCCAACAGGGGATCATTACTCGTGAGCAATTTGATTTGTTGGCCGTGGCCATTAATACGGGCACCAATATTCCGAGTGTGGCCACTCCCAATGGCCAAGCGGCTTTTCTCTTCCTCCTCACCTCGGGTATCGCGCCGTTAGTTCGCCTGTCCTATGGGAAAATGGTCTGGATGGCCTTACCGTATACCATTAGCATGAGCATAGTCGGGTTGTTTTTTGTGTATTTTTACCTCGATTCTGTCACGGCTTCCTATTATGCCAGTGATCTGCTTCAGCATCATTCGGTATCCGCTCCCAGCCAGGGTGGACATTAAGGGATATTATCTTCCCCCCCCCCCCCTCTTTGAATTCCTCAAAAACTAGGGTTTGTCTATTGAGTGAATTTCCTGTCCTGTCATGACTCATAAATGGGGTTGAGCAGGATTGATGAAGGAGCTCGACCCTGGTATAAAGTCTGGAATTGAATGAAGGGGCTTGCCAACGGGTCCTGTTTGGTAAACAGGCTTGAGGGTTTACACAGTTTCTAGCCCTATTGAGAGAGTGTGGGCGGTAGGGTAGCTGGTATTCAGTTCTTTGAGGCCAGCGACAGTACAGGCCAGCTTGGTGTTTGCGAAGATTTCGCAAACAGGAGCTGGCTTTTTTTATGGTGACATTGCTCATTAAACCCATTATCGAAATAGAATGGGTTTCTCTGAGGAGAAATCTCGAAGTTATCTTTGGAGTAAAGGGTTGGGGAAGATCTTTGAGGTGAATCCATGAACTTGGAAACAACTTCCGTTCCCCGAGGGACGCTTGCTGGACTAGAGAAAAACTGGAAGGCCGACTTGCTTTCTGGCTTCCTGGTATTTCTTATTGCCTTGCCTCTCTGTTTGGGCATTTCCCTTGCCTGTGGGTATCCGGCCATTGCCGGCATCTTTACCGCCATTATTGGCGGAATGCTAGCCACATTTTTCAGCAATTCTGAACTGACCATAAAAGGGCCCGCGGCAGGCCTCATTGTCATTGCCATCGGATGCGTCACGGAATTTGGTTTTACAGCCGGCAAGGATCCTGCTGCCGATTATCACGCCTATCAGCTTGCTTTAGGGGTGGGAGTCGCTGCGGGCATTATCCAAATGTTGTTTGGATATTTTCGGGCTGGAATTTTGGGAGAGTTTTTCCCCAGGTCTGCAATCCATGGGTTACTGGCGGCCATTGGCATCATCATTATGGCCAAGCAGTTTCCGATTGCGATGGGACTCAGTTCCGAAGGGAAGCCCCTGGAGCTTATTGCCAAAATCCCTCAGTTCATCATGGATATGAATCCAATTGTTGGGTGTATCGGGATTGTGAGTCTCCTCATTATGTTCAGCTACCCGTTGATCAAGAACCCTCGACTCAAGGTGATCCCTGCGCCAATGGTCGTGCTGATGGTGACCGTGCCAATGGGGATGTATTTCAGTTTAGGCCAAGAACATACCTATACCTTTAATGGGCATGACTATTCCCTTGGGAAAAATTTCCTGGTGGCCGTACCTGAAAATATGTTTAGGGCCTTGACCTTTCCTGATTTCTCTGGGTTGATGACGCCAATTGGTGTGAAGTATGTGGTGATGTTTGCCCTCATTGGAAGCCTAGAGTCCTTACTGAGTGCGAAGGCTATTGATGACATTGATCCCTGGAAACGCAAGACCGATCATGATCGCGATATGCTGGCCGTGGGAGCGGGGAACACACTCTCCGCCTTTGTTGGGGGACTCCCGATGATTTCGGAAATCGTTCGGAGCAAAGCCAATATTGACAATGGAGCGAGGACACGATTCGCGAACGCCTTCCATGGTTCATTTTTACTGCTCTTTGTGGCCTTGGTCCCGGGATTGATCAATCAGATTCCCCTCGCGGCCTTAGGAGCCATGCTGGTGTTTACGGGGTATCGTCTTGCCTCACCTCAAGAATTTGTGCACATGTACCATGTCGGTCGTGAACAATTCATCATTTTTGTCTCAACAGTGGTTGGGGTTCTCGCCACGGATTTACTCATGGGAATTGCGATTGGTATTTGTGTCAATTTAGTCCTCCATGTTAAAAATGGTGCCCCCGCGAAATCACTGTTTAAGTCTCAACTGCGTGTGGATCGAGAAGGGTCGACCGGAGTGACGATTAGAGTGAAAGATTCCGCAATTTTTAGTACGTGGATTGGATTAAAGAAAAAATTGGAAGAGTTCGAGCAGGAACCCCATGTCGTCCTGGATTTGTCAGAGACCTATCTGGTGGATCATACGACGATGTCCAAACTTCATGAGATGGAAAAAGAGTTTAAAGAAAAGAATTCTACGCTGGTCATTACGGGGTTGGAACAGCATCAACCTCTCTCGAGTCATCCAGAAGCGGGAAGGAAGAGACCAAGAGGATAAGCAAAGTTTTGCTGGAAAATGCGAAAGGGAGGTCAGGGATTATTGAAGGGTGCTCTCTAAATCTTGGGCAAGAGAAAACACAATCACGCGTTCTCCAATTTGGGTATCAATATCAGTAAAAAGGCCTAAGACCGTCGCTCCGGTGATTTCACTCAATTGCTGAATAAGTTTTTCCCGGCCTTGTGAAATGAGATTTTGACGCATGGCCTTGACCATTTCGATGCCGTCTGTATTATTGGCGAGCTGGCGTTCCGCAGGCGTCAGAACCCCTTTCAGTCTGATGAGCACGAGGTCTTTCACTATAAAAGCCTTGACATCTTCGGGGCCTCTCCCCATAAATTCCTGCTCAAACTTAATGATGGCGTTGCGAATAGAAGCTTCGATTTCTCCTTTGGTTCGACCGTTTTTCATGAGTGACCTGGCATCCAGAAGATAGAAAGTAGAGTTAAATTCTAGAAGAAATGGATTATATAGAGTTTGATCAGTTGGAACAATTCTAAGGAAATTTTGGATTCTTATGAATTCTGAAGCGACGACACAACAGCACCGTGGGGTATCGACCGAAGATCGAGAACGTCTTCGTCATGTAATTGAAGAGGCCAGTGAACCGATTGCACCCTTTTGGCCCATGAGAACGATGGTCGCCCAGAATCCCATTCACGGATTGGAATATCTTCCCTTTGACCAGGCGGTTCGAAAGGGCAAGCACCTGTTAGGCGGGAATGGGTATCTGCCCAATGAGGAGTATCGTCAGTTGTATCGAGAGGGACGTATTCCACAAGAAAGTATCAGCCGGGCCTTTGTGCGAGTGGGGCCTCCTCAAAAACAACAGGATTCCATCAAGATCGGGAGTCATCAGGTCACAGCTTATGATGTTTGGCAATTGCATTTGGTCTTTGGGTTTGAGCCTTTGGAGCCTGCCCTTCTGCAGTGGGAACTCAGCGCTGATGGAGCCGCGAAGCGATTTCGTCCAGACCTTCCAGAGGAAGCCAAAAAACGAATCATTGAACGAACGATTAAGGAATGTGAGCAGTGTCGGGATTATCCTGAGGAGGCCTATCTCACGAATCTGTGGAAAAGTACCTTGGCGGCCTTGGAGCTGTCTGATGCTCATTCTGGTGTTCAAACATCGGGGAATCCGGTCCCAAACGTGTCAGAGGAAGCACAAGGTTCCATAGATATTGCTCTGCCACCTCAGCGAACGCTCAGCGATTGGGTGGATGTGTTGGCCGGAACAACATTGGTCGAGTCAATCAACAGCCAACTTATCAAGTGGGTGGCGGCCTTTCTTGATGAAGGGTTAGCCGGATGTGAGATGCCCCTACGACACAAAGGCTTTTATCGGGCTTGGCGAGAACTGGTTCAGCAAGATCATTCGGGAACATTTCTTGGGATAAAAGATTTCTCACAAAAAATCCACGATCTTCCAAACGAACCCGAAGATGCAGTCGTAGCCAGTTTGCATCGTCTTGGAATCCCGCAAGAGGAATGGAAGGATTATCTGTCGAGGCAGTTATCATTATTGCCGGGTTGGACGAGGTATATTCGCTGGCTTGGTGAAAATCCAGCGTATCATGCGCAACGGAAACACCCCATCGATACTTTACAGTATCTTGTCGTGCGTCTGTTTTATGAAGTGGAATTGACCCAAATTCTCTGTCAGCAAGAATGGGGGATTGATGGAACCCTTTCCACGCTGACCGCATACTGGCAAGACCGACCTGATGAATATCGAAACCGGATGGGGAAAGACGATCATGTCGTTGATCCGACGAAACAGGCTATCAGTCGTGATGCATGGCGATTATTTCATCTTGCCCAATGTCTGGAATTATCGCCTATTGAAATGCATGATCTTTCAGTTGCCGATGCTCGGACCTCACTCGGATGGTTAGATGCTTTTCCCCCTGACCAGCATGGTCCAGTGTGGCTCGAGGCGTATGAAGAGGCCTTTCGTGGGGAAATCATTCATAAACTTTCTGCGCATCGCGGGACAGTGCCCGTCTTGAACACACGTCCTCGAGCGCAACTCGTGTTTTGTATCGATGTACGATCGGAATCGTTCCGCCGCCATATTGAAGCCCAAGGCCCTTATGAGACATTTGGGTTCGCAGGATTTTTTG
>CAZKRH010000186.1:0-1674 GCA_964555115.1 uncultured Nitrospiraceae bacterium
CAAATAGGCGATTCAGACTTGAAAAGAAGGTGCATGCCATGAAGGAGTAGGCCATGCCCTCGCAATGTGCCCCGTATTCTGCCTTATGTGATTAAGTTGGCAATAACCTCAAGGGATTCTAGGCAAGGTCCCATGCCCTACCGATGTGCCGCGAGAGCCGACCCCATGGGTGGATAATCCAACGTCCCTTTGAGTTCCTGGATTTTACCCGGGGGAAACCCCGGGATATACAAGGCTTGGCTTTTCTGCCATTCTTGTACCTCCTGTTCTGCTCTTTGTGCCTCCTCTTTGTTCAGGCCTTTTCCTCGCTGGAGGTAGAGTGCTTGTGCAGGGATCGCAAACTCCGTTCCTGCCTTCGCTACAATATCCATAATGCGTAAATTCAGATCTTCCGCGACCTCCATAAACCGGTTTGCGTCAATCACATCCAGGTACGCAAAGACCTCAAGGTCTAAAGAATACTCACCAAATCCGGCAAATCGGATCCGTGCAGGATCAGGGAGTACCATCGGATGTGAATAGAACATCTTGCGAACTTCGACGAGTATGTACCGGAGTTGGTCAGGAGTCGTCTCGTATCGTAGGCGAATCTGAGGGTGGTACCACATTCGTTCCCGCACCGCATAATTTTCAATTTGAATACTCGACATCTCGGCATTGGGCACAGCAATAATGGTGTGATCGAGTGTCCGAAGCTTGGTGGAGCGCAACCCGATTTCTTCAACTGTTCCGCATTTGTCGCCGATTCGGCAAAATTCTCCAATTTTTACCGGGCGGGAGACATAGAGCATGATCGCCCCTATGACATTTTCAAGGCTTTTCTGTGCAGCCAACGCCACCGCCAACCCTCCAATCCCAAGACCGGCTAAGACCGTTCCCACTTCAACCCCAATATTATCCAGCCAGTAAATAAACACCCCAATCATAAGGACCACTTTGATGGCAGTCCCCAGCGGAGGTAACAGTACTGTCATCCCCTCCTTACCCCTTCGCTTCAACCGGCCCATCCAGCGAGTGAGGCTGAAATCCAGGACTCTCATAGCAATCCACGTGAATATGATAAATGTAATGGTATGGGCCTGACGAAGGGCCTGCGCCACCAGGGAGAGTTCCAGGTATTGAATGAGTTCGTTCACAATCAGAATGAACACGAGAAGGAGAAAGGGCAGTCTAAAATAGTTGAGGAGTTGCTTTCGAAAAGGGGTTTCCTTTCGACCCATCCAATAATAAAGGGGAGTTGTCAAAGCCAGGGCCAAAAGATACGAGAGGAGGCCTATACCAAGGAGGCCGACCCATTCGCCAAGGTAAATGTCTAAAAACCGAACCTTGAAAAATTGTGGATGAAGGATCTCTTCTAAAAACCCATGTGAAAACATTTCATAGAGTTCGGGGATCTGAACCACCGTCCGATTAGAAAACTTCCAGATATACACGCCATCACTACGAGGCACCCTCTGCAGCAGAATAGGAAACGTTTTTCCCTGAGACTTGATGCGCCCAATTTGTTCTCGATAAGCAGGCAGTCCATCCTCCAAATAACCCTTGGGATTATCACTCAATTCCGACGGGTGAACCAAAATCGTCCGCCCTAACACAATTCGCAACTCACGAGCGAGTTCCGATGCTGGCCGCTTTTTTACCCTTTTCGGTAAATTTCTGAGGTCGAGGAATTTA
>CAZKRH010000187.1:0-1652 GCA_964555115.1 uncultured Nitrospiraceae bacterium
CCAAGAAAATGAATTAACATATTGGAAATCCCAACTTGACGGAGTATCGGTCCTAGAATTGCCCACTGATCGGATTCGCCCGTCCTCCCAAACTTTTAACGGAGCATCCCAACCCTTAACATTTTCCAAAGAACTTACACAGGCTCTTAAAACCCTGAGCCGACAAGAAGGTTGTACCTTGTTTATGACGTTGATGGCAGCGTTTCAGATCCTGCTGCACCGGTATACAGGCCAGGACGATATTCCTGTGGGCTCTCCTATTTCCGGGAGAATGCAAAAGGAATTCGAGGACTCCATCGGTCTGTTTATCAATACCCTCGTATTGCGGACCATCTTTAGCGGCAATCCAACTTTTCGTGATCTTCTCAGGCAGGTGCGGGAAATTTCTCTGGGGGCTTTCTCCCATCAAGTCATCCCCATGGAGCAATTATTAGAAACTCTAAAACCCGTGCGGAATCCACGGTATTCCCTTTTGTTTCAAGTATTGTTTGTCCTTCAAAACGGACCAAGTTCCGAATTTAAACTTTCTGGGTTGACGGTTAACCGATTCAGACCGCGAAAAGGGACGGCAATGTTTGATTTGGTTCTGGACATCCGTGAGAGGGATGGCATGTTAATGGGAAACCTGGGGTACAACACCGACCTATTTTTCGACACAACCATTTCCCGTATGCTGAAACATTTGGAAATCTTGTTGAAAGGGATTGTGGCGAAACCTCATTTGCGGGTATCAGAGCTACCTCTGTTATCAGATCACGAACGGCAACAGGTTCTGGTGGAATGGAATGGGTTAGAAAAGGTTCAGACACATCAAGAATGTATCCACCGTCTATTTGAAGCGCAAGTCAAACAGACTCCGGAAGCAATCGCAGTCTTCTTGGACGGCCACCAGCTTTCCTACCAGGAATTGAATCGGAAAGCCAATCAACTGGCGCGGACGCTACAGAAAGCCGGGGTGGGGCCAGACATGCGTGTAGGGGTCTATCTCGAACGCTCTCTGGAAATGATAATCGCGGTCCTGGGAATTCTTAAAGCCGGCGGTGCTTACGTGCCTCTTGATCCAAGCTATCCCCCAGAACGCCTAGAATATTTTATCCAAGATGCTCAGGTTTCCATTCTCGTGACGACAGAAAACTTGCGCTCTCAATTGCCTACCCATTCCTGCGCGGTTCTTTCGCTCGACACCGAACCACAGTATTTGTCTCAGGAAGATGATAGCAACCTTGAGACGCCGGTATTTCCAGAGAATTTGGCTTTTGTCATCTACACCTCGGGGTCAACGGGCCGACCCAAAGGGGTCATGATTTCACATGGATCTCTCGTGAACTATGTCCAGTCTGCCAACATCGATTTTCAGCTTGGGCCTGAAGACCGGGTGTTACAATTCGCCTCACTCAGTTTTGACGCCAGTGCGGAGGAAATTTTCCCTTGCTTGACGCGCGGAAGCACTTTGGTGCTTCGCACTGAAGAACTAGTCAATTCCTGGCTGGAATTTTTTGACAAATGCCAGGCCTGGAATCTGACCATTCTGGATCTCCCGACAGCGTATTGGCATGAGCTAGTTAAAGAAATGGCCTCCACGGCCTTTTCCTTCCCCTCTTCTGTACGATTGGTAATCATCGGAGGCGAACGGGCGGACCCGGAACGGCTCG
>CAZKRH010000188.1:0-3297 GCA_964555115.1 uncultured Nitrospiraceae bacterium
ATGTCATGGCGCTTGAGGTCGGAGAACAGCCGGACTTTCAGCCCGGATCCGCTCTTTTTGAATTTTGGCGGCTTCTTGGAGAGATTGACCTCGTAAAACACCTGATCATTCACCGGGTGACGGTAGCCGAGGGTCTTGCTATTGGTATGCAGTTCGGGTCTGTGGCAGCTCGCGCACCCGATGTCCTCGAAGAGCTGTACCCCGTCCTCGGCCTCGTCACTCAGCTTTTCCTCTGTAGGGGTTTCCTGCGTGGTCTGAAAGATTTCAAGGGCGGAAAGCTCTCCGATCAGAATCTCGTTCATCACACCGTCGCCGTCGGCATCGACACCTTGCCCCACGATTTCCACCGGCTGCATCCCATGGTGGAACATTAAGGCGCCTTGATCAAACTGCCGGGTGGTGGCACAACATCCCTTCCGACCGAAGGGCCGGACGACCAGGTCGTCTTCGATACCCTCCACGTTGGTAGTGTCGATCGTCACGCCGTCGAAAGAAATAATCGAGCCGAAGCTCACTCCCTTGGTGACCAGCGGTACGACGGTGTCGGGATTGTCCAGGGCCTGCAGCCTCAGTTGCTGGAGCTCTTCGGTCATCTCCTTGCCGAGGAGCTCCACGCCGCCCGTGCCGTAGGTGTGCGGTGGATCGATGAAGCGACCGTCATAGAAGGCGAAGCCGTTCCCGTCTTCATCGTCGGGATCGATTTCCTTTGGCTGAAACATGGCGCTGGTGGAGGTGGTCCCCGCACCACCGACTCCCATGGTTGCGGGTATGGTGGCATTCGAAAGAATACTGTGGCATTCCAAGCATGTCTGCGAATCGAGGCCGTTGATCCGCAGGGTTTGACCGTTGTTCTGGAGGGTCGGTCGGTTCCCGGGACTGGTCCTGTCAGGGTTACCAAAGTCCAGGGGCCCGTCCCCAAACCCATCGAAGGGATTGAAGGGCGTGGTGAAGATCTTGATCCCCGCCTTGCGAACGTCCTTAAGCTTGGGGTTACTGTTGAATAGATCCTGGGTGTAGCGCTGGTTGATCGGACCTAGGCGTGGCCCTTCTCCCACCAACCCATCTCCTCCCAGAGCATCACCAGCGACCAGGGTTGGTGTGAGCGTGCCGATAAGAAGAAGCACAGGGATATAGAGGGCAAATCGCTGTGACATTCGGGTATTCTTTTTTTGATGGCTACGTGTCATGAGTCATAACTCCCTTACCAGAGTTGAGAAACACTGAATTTATCAGGCTGCGAAAATCCTTCGGGCATGGCGCCAAATGGCATCCTGGCTGGAGCACCCCCACAAAAGGTCAGAGGGGCTTGCCTCGATCAGCCCTACCTAAGTACGTGACTCAGGTTGGCGTAACAGGTAGGTAACCTTTGCAGCTGTTTAGGGCTCTCGTAAATACGTGTAAGGCCGTATGCATAGAGGAGTCCACGGGTATTAGGGCACCCACAGAGATGAAAAACGCTATTGTTGTTGGTAAAACCTATGGAAGTTGGTGTGGACTCTTTAGAGTTCGTCGCTTTCCTGAAGTGAGCGATCAGATGCGCAAGATGTGCGAGTTGGGCCTCGGGACCCTAAGGCCAGGTGTTGTCAATTTCGTGCACCATGCCGTTGGGGAAAACCGAAGGGAATATTAGTAAGCCATTTTGTCCTCTGTCGTGATTGAGCGAGTTAAGGTTTGCGCAAGGGCGATGGTCTTTATCACGGCGTCCTCCTAATTCTTGATATCGTTGGTCGTGATTGTCTTGATATGCCGAATGAATGAAGGAGGAAATGGTTACTAATCCTTATTCTCCACACGCATGCCCACTTTAGTTGCTTTTATTTATGAAAGGTTTTAAAAAACCTATTCAAATTTTATCATGTCAAGATCCCAAACTGGTAAGTATACCTAATAAGGTTAATACGTACGATAAGAAGAGGTATAGGCATTTATGAAAATCATTCGGTTTCAAGACCCTTCGGGTCACGTTCACTATGGGAAACCTGTCAGTCCGACTTCAGCTCGACTGATTGAAGGTGATATCTATGGAACTTATTCAGTCACTGAACAGGTGGTGTTGGTTGAGAAACTCTTAGCACCAGTGGTTCCCACTTCCATTCTCTGTATCGGATTGAATTACCGATTTCACGCGGAAGAAACTGGTGCCAAGATTCCCGAACATCCCGTCCTGTTTATGAAGGCTGTGAATGCGCTCAATCACCCCGGTGATGCCATTGTGATCCCCAAGGTGGCTCCGAACGAAGTAGATTATGAATGTGAGTTAGCCGTCGTCATCAAACAGTCTGCGAAAAACGTGTCACCGGAAGAAGCTCTTTCCTTCGTGCTGGGGTACACGTGTGCCAATGATGTGAGTGCGCGTCGATGGCAAAAACATGGTGGTGGGAATCAATGGTGTCGAGGGAAATCTTTCGATACCTTTTGTCCGTTAGGGCCCTGCCTTGTGACCGGAGATGAAATTCCCAATCCCAATGACCTGAAGATTAAAACAGTCATCAATGAGAGGACGATGCAGGATTGGACCACTGCCGATATGATTTTTGATGTCCCTACCTTAATAAGCTTTCTTAGTCAAAGTACCACGCTTTTGCCAGGGACGGTTATTTTGACCGGGACACCACAAGGTGTGGGATTTGCCCGAACCCCACCAGTCTTTCTCCAAGAAGGCGATGAAGTCACCATTGAGATTGAAAAAATAGGAGCCTTGACCAATCCTGTTCATTGCGAAAAATAACATGCTGAAAGATATTGCAGGGAAACGAGGAACTACAATCAGATGCCTGTGTTAAAAATCGCGCGATTGGGCCATCCTAAAATTCGGAAGGGGGCAGAGCCTGTTTCCGAACAAAATTTACATTCCCAAGCGACACAAGGGTTCATCGATGATTTAGTCGAAACCATGCGTGATGCCAATGGTGTTGGCATTGCGGCACCTCAAGTTCATGTGTCGCAGCAAATTATTGTGATTGAAGTTTCTCCTGAAAACCCACGTTATCCCAAGCAGGAGGCTGTGCCTCTGACGATTCTGATTAACCCAAAAATCATAGAACATGGAGAAGCAACGGAAGAGGGCTGGGAAGGGTGCTTGAGTGTGCCCGATTTACGAGGACATGTCCCCCGTTGGACATGGGTGAACGTGGCGGGCTTGGACCGGAAAGGGCATACGGTAGAACTTGAAGTACAGAACTTTTTCGCTCGTGTGATTCAACATGAAGTTGACCATTTGCATGGAAAAGTGTTCATCGATCGGCTTCCTGACCTTCATACTCTGACCCATTTGCGAGAGTATGAACAATTTTGGAA
>CAZKRH010000189.1:0-3594 GCA_964555115.1 uncultured Nitrospiraceae bacterium
TCTCGGTAACAATTCTCTTTCCATCAACTTTTCCATTTCTCCATGCTCCAATAAAGAAAATCGCTCCAGTTTCGATCGATTCTATATTTTGCTCACCCCCAAATCGTCAGCACGATATCAGGGAAAAAGAAAGAGGGAAAAGTTGATGGAAAGAGAATTGTTACCGAGATGCTAGGAAGAAGATGGTGAAAGGATAGGGGAACAATTAAGAGATGTGAAAGGCATGAACACACATGGGAAATAATAAACTGGCACCCAAGACGTGAGAGGATATTATCAGTGGGTTGACTGGTGGTTAATTGGTGTACGTTTGTGGGGTGTACTCATAAAAATCCTTTGCGGCTTTGGCGGAGGAAAAGGGGCCAAATATCTGAGGCGGCCACAGGTCATTGGTGACTTTGACATAAAAACCCAATTGTCCATCCAGCCCAACTTCGTCGAAGTAGGTCACTTCTTGGATAATATCAATGCTCATTAAAGGTTGCCCTCCAAGTTTAGGGTGAAGTTTTTAGAGCCTATTACCAGGTTACACTTCATCGAGTTTTTCTCTCATTTAGGTATCGGTAACAGTTATGGTTATGAATAGGGGTGACCATAATAAGTGTTCCTTTGGTTATACCGTAAATGTGCCAGATGTAAATAAAAAGGAAGAAGAAATGGACACGAGACATCCTGAACTCTTGAGCTCAGATTCTTTATTGACTTTGGTCGTGGTTGGGGAAAAATCGTGAGTCACCGAGGGGGGAAGATCCATAAGAGTGTAGGTTAATCCCATCACCTTTTGGGGAGGTGGTTTCTATCAATCTATGGGCCTGAGTTAGGTCGCAGCCAGTGCTTCCAGATCTTGAATGAGATCCTGTAAGTTTGTCAGGCCACGGGTTCGTTGTTCTTCCGAAAGGATTCCATCGATCTTTAACATTAATTGTATGAAGTTTCGTTTCCGTTTAGGGATGTTGGATTCATACCCTGGTAGAGTTTTGGTTGGAGGAATATAGAACCAATTCGTAATTTCCTGTGCTATCAATTTTGGTGGTGGACTTGTGGATAAATAGCTAATGAGGTGGTGTCTGCGATACACATGATTATCAGCCCAAGAAGGTTTAAAGAGAGCGAGTTCCTTCCCATGTTTCACAATAGCGGCATGTTGAGTTGGGGTCAGTGACCCAACCCAATCTTCCATCCAATCGATCGTTTCCTCTATTCTCCACAACAATTGCTCTTCAGGGGTTTCCCCAATTTCCTCAATAAATTCTTGGTTTTCTTCAGCAATGGTATTTCGAAAATATTGGATCTGAGACTGCTGCAAACTTGAGAGAAATGGGGACCCTTCTTCAATCAGACGTTCCAATAGGCGGTTGTGGAGTTGTTCATACGTTTGGACCATACCCTGAAGTTCATCTTCCTTCAATCCATCTTCAAATTCTCTGGCAATACGTTTCAAGAGAGTCACATATTGCGGGATTTGTTTCGTGCGATGCCACAGGTGCAGGTTCGTCACCCGAGGTTGGAGGAAGTCTTTTTGGTTCATGGAGATATCAAAGTAATGATTGACTTTCCATAGCACATACCAATCAGCATAGTTGTACGTGAACGACAGCGAAGTACAGGCTGTGAAGAGGAAAGCGAGAAGGAGAATGCCGGCGAAACCGAGTCCCTGAGATGGTCTTTGGTAAAAACGGGGGGCGTGACTGTTAATGGAAGGAGAGGATTTGCTGCGTTTCACTATGTTCCCTAAGAGTTCTAGCAATTCTCATTGAAATATTGTTTGTCGCTAGGCTAGGTGCCGTTCCCCAAGGTGATTCCCCAAAGTATCAAGGTGGTCTCACATCGGGGGAATTTTTCCCTCAATGGGGGACTCACTTTGGCTGAAAAGGGTTGGTGGTCTTTCCCACCTTACACAATGAGAGGTCTTTACCCCACGCCTTGTCTTTGGAATCCTTTGATGTGTTCCGTCAGCATCTTGGCGACGTGATGAAGATCAAAAGGCCAGGCGTAGGTGAATGTCATCTGAGGATGTTTGGCCCGAAGTTTTTCCATTTCTTCTGGTATTTCATATTCAGAATGTGAACCTCCAGGGGTAAACATGGTAGAGACAACCGTAATGTCTTCGGCTCCCTCAGAAATGAGTTGTTCCACGGCTTGGCTCAGGGTGGGCCCACAAAATTCATTAAACGCGAGAGAAAAATAAGTACTGGGAAGAAGAGGACGAAGGTGTTCAGCCAATTCCTCTAAGCCGGCCTGGTAGGGCTCCGTTTCTTTCGTACGAGGCCACGTGCGAATTTTCGTATCTAATTCCAATTCCTCTGCAGACATGGGTTGCCCGGCTGCACGTCGTTGGGCCTCAAGCCGTTTGAGTTTTGAGACCAGGTCGGGGGGGTAGTCCTTGGGGATTCCTCCATGACCCACAAGGATAACTCCACGTTTGGAATCGGTCATGTGTCTTGCTCCTTTTTCTGATGGCATGTGAGCCAATGCCAACTTTTCAACTTTCAGATCCTGATTCTAGGATCTCCTCGTGAGGATGAGGCGTAAGGTAAAGGTCATCCCTCAGGTCATCAAGGTTCAATATCCTACCATATTCACGAATGAGCATGCGTGGGGTTCGAAGAGGGATCAACCCTTCCCGATACTCTTTTATCGTTCTATACAATGCTTTCTGTTGAGCTGGCAAGAGTGACGGTGTGAGTCGGGTCGCCAGGTGGTCCAGCACCTTCCCATGTTTCCGAATAGTGCTCTTCACTTTCAGGGCATCCATAAAGGCTTGACTGTAGGAATACAGAAGTGGTGCCAAGGGCAAGTCCTGGGCTTGGGCGACCAGGCGGTTTAGCTTGTGACAATGAGACTGGCTATGAGAGAGGAGGAGGAGCTGGTGTTGTCGGTGAAAGGTGACAAGGGCCTCTCGGGATGGGCGGTTTTTCAAAAGTTGTTGCCATCGATGATAACTCAGAATGCGCTCAAGAAAATGTTGACGAGAAGAGACCTGCTGGAGTCGTCCCTCTTCTTCGATGGGGATTAAAGGAAAGTGCTCCTGAAACGCTTGGGCAAAGAGGCCAACCCCTCGTCGATTCGATCGTGTTGCTTGATGGAAGATGGGGACGTGATGAACTCCGCAACTTGGCGAATTCTTTTTAAAGACATAACCGTCCAATTGCAGATGATCCAATTGTCGCATCCGCTGTTTTGCAAATCGTTGCATGCGGGTGGTGTGGTTAATCGTAGAGTTCACCGTAATTAATTGCGGAGAAGAGGGATGACCCACCAGGTGCATGGGCTCTCGAGGGGTTCCAAGCCCGGCCTCGACTTCTGGGCAAATTGGAACCCACGTGACGATTTGCCCTAAGACGTCAACGAGATAGGCATGACGTTTATGTCCACCGTCATAGCGAACTGGATCCCCTAATAAGCATTGACTAATGCCAAGTGTTAGGACCGTGTTTTGGGTTTTACCTTTAGCCATGGCAAAAAAAGGAGGTGTGAGGGATTGGCCGAGATCCGACAAGTGATGTGGAAAAAGAAGTCATGATACCAATCAATGCACATGTATTGAGCGTCAGTTAGGTTCGATGTTTCTTTTCCAAGAGGACCTCTTGGTCA
>CAZKRH010000190.1:0-5456 GCA_964555115.1 uncultured Nitrospiraceae bacterium
ACAGATCGTCTATTCACGTATTGCAAACACTCAACTAACTTTGATAGATCACCTGCATCTATAGTTTTTTGGCAATATTGTTTACCAAAGGAATTGTCATGGCACCAAACCTGGCTTCCCCTTCTTCGAATCAATCGATGAAAAAACACTTTCTTATCCAGATTGGCGATGTAGTGGCCAAAGCCTATGGGGCAGGCATCACTCTTCCGGAAGCTCAGGCGATTTGCGGAGCCGCCTGGGGTGATTTCTTAGATACTCATGGAAAAGATCAATCTTAAAGCATTTTCGTCACGACGTTTTTTTCATCCGACACGGTCAATTCT
The DNA here is from genome assembly GCA_964555115.1 of uncultured Nitrospiraceae bacterium. Taxonomy (GTDB): domain Bacteria; phylum Nitrospirota; class Nitrospiria; order Nitrospirales; family UBA8639; genus CAZKRH01. The sequence continues at coordinate 324 of CAZKRH010000190.1, forward strand.
CTCAACTCTAAGCACCATAACCTAATCCTCCCGCCCCTTTAAAAAACCGGTATTCCGTTCAGAAAAATAGTCTCCACGCTTACCACACTCGTTGAAACCCTTATCCACTTTGGGGAAAAGTAAAGTCCAAAGATGACCGGGCCGATGGTGTTAGTGTGAACCCCATAAAGGAGATGGGCCATGAACATTACGACCCAGTATTTTCAAGAAACCGCCCTCTTTACCCTGACCGGAAAAATGGACTTTCAGAGTCATTCCCACCTACTCTCTTCCATTGAAGATGCCGTTCACTCTGGTTCTCAAACCATAAATCTAGACCTTCAATATGTCCCTTTTATTGATAGCTTAGCTATCGGCCTTCTCGTCGCCGCCTATAAACAATTAAAAGGACAAGATATCCAACTTCAATTGGTCTGCCCAGAACATAATTCAGTGGTCACCACAATATTACAGTCTCTTAAAGTTCCTGAACTTATCCCTACCTTTCTCTCTTTTCAGGAGGCACTTTCAGGATAAACCAAAACAACCGGGCTCCAATGAAACTTTACCCATGTGACAGCCCTAATAGTGTCATAACCGGGTGGGACGGGTGAGGACTTCCATAATCTCGAGTATAGTTTGTTCACTCTTCCCCCCAAAATTGTGTAAACGGCAGTCCAAGAAAAAAACGAATCTTCACACTAATGACCCCTCCATTCAAATCCTTCGATTGAACACTTGCCAGGCCTACTACAGTTGGTTGTGGATCATAAACGATTAATGGGGACCAATGAATACTAGCAACCAAGATATGGTTTTTTGCTACCCCCTTTATCCACAGAACTGTGAATATACTCTTAAGATTCAAGATGTTATATACGATCATATAGTAAGCTCATTGGGGTACATTCCTTCCACACCTTTCTTAATAGAATTTTAATGCAATCAGATTTTCTTGCCAGACAGCCTATTCATGACAAAGACCTTGTGGTTTTTGCCTATGAATTACTCTACCGCCAGGTTATGGGAACAGGACCAGGCTCAGAAACGATTGATGGGGATTCTGCGACAGATACTGTCATGTCCAAGGCCTTTTTGGATATTGGACTGGAAAATCTGGTGGGACCTCATAAGGCCTTCATTAATCTCACAGAAAGTTGGATTCTGAAAGATCAATGTTTGGCCTTGCCAAAAGATACAATTGTTTTGGAAGTGTTGGAAGACGTTCCCCCAACGGATCAGGTAATTGAAGCCTTAACACGTCTTCATGATCAGGGATACACCATTGCCCTGGATGATTTTATATTCAGTGACGATAAAATCCCTCTTCTCAAACTAGCGGATATTGTCAAACTAGATGTCCTTGATCAAGAAAGAGAAGCCATCAAAAAACAAATGGACCTTGTGTCACCCTATAAAGTGAAACTCCTAGCAGAAAAAGTTGAAACCTATGAGACCTATGAAACGACTAAGGCATTAGGGTTTGATTATTTTCAAGGCTACTTTTTTTGTAAGCCTCAGACGGTGGAGAATAAAGAACTACCTGCCAATCGTCTCACGATTCTTTCTCTCCTAGCAAAGCTTCAAGATCCAAATATGGACATTCCCCAATTGCATGATCTTATCAAACAAGATATACACCTCAGTCAAAAAATCTTAAATTATGTCAATTCCGCACATTTTGCCCTGCCTCAAAAGGTGGATTCCATTCCTACTGCAGCCCTGTTGGTAGGCATCAATCAAATAAAAACGTGGATCGTTCTTCTGTCACTCATGAGCGTGCCAGACAAACCATTTGAATTAATCGTGACAGCTGTAGTACGGGCGATGATGTGCGAACAATTAGCAAATGCCATGAAGGTTCCTGATCCTGATCCCTACTTTTCCGTGGGGTTGTTTTCCGTATTGGATGCCCTGTTTGACATTCCCCTCCACCAAATTACCGATCATATTCCACTTTCAGATGAAGCCATTCGGGCATTGCTCTATCATGAAGATATGATGGGTGCGACATTAGAATGTGTCATTGCGCACGAACGAGCAAATTGGACTCAGGTCAATCGCCTCTATTTACCACCAGAAATCATTCAACAATCATACTTTGATGCCCTCACGTGGACATCAAACATGTGGGCTCTGTTACGATAGTAAGACGTGAGAGTGAAAAGAAGAGAAGAAAAAAGAGGGTGTCAAACTTTCCTGGGCCTAATCCTAGGACAAGAAAAACCGTACAATGTCCCAATTTCATGAATTCAAAAAATCAAAAGCCCACCCGAGTGGCTACCACACTTTCTGCATGATCACTTCCTTAGGCCGCCAGTAAGGCTTCCTGTTCACTACTAAAATAATCAGCTAATTGAGCAATCGTGGTTCTTTCAAATCGATGACGGATCCATTCGTGTGGAGTCACAAAAGTCAAACGGATCCCCTTCCTATGGTATTGGAGGCAAAGAAACAGCAATTTGGCCCACACCGATCGGTCGGGGAAAGAGACGTGTTCAATATTGAGGATAATACGAGAACGACGGCCTATTTGAGCCGAGAGAATAGCTGCTTCCAATAAGATCCATTCTGATTTTTTAAACTCCCCAGAAAGCGTCAATACCCGAGCGTTTTTTTCCCATCGACCTGAAAGCTCCATTACATCCTCCTGATAAAATGGTCCTCACACATGAGGGTTGGTCATATCCAATTTCTTTCGTACATATCCAAAAAGCAAGCCTTGTACCACTCATAAAAAAACAGGGGAACCAAAAACGCTATTGTTCGATGGATTTACAACCAAAAACTAATCACAAAATTTCCAGACAGATCAGGGCGTTATGACGGATGAGGGACTAACAGGAGGGGGAAAGTTAAAGTGAGCAAATTCATGAGGGGGAAGAAAGAAACTCTTCTAGGAAAATTATGCCTACCCAAAAAGTTTATTTCTAGAATGGGAGAAAAACCAATAGGGAGGAAGGTACCGTCAGGCAGCAGTTAAGTTGGAACCAGGACCACATTCAAGTGTGGCCAGATTAAGGATATCCGTACGAGAAAGCATATCACGCACATGGACCTGAGGATTGAGAAGAATCACCTCTCCCCCATTCATTCGCATTATCCGTGAGAGAACAAAAAGGAGGTCTAGCCCAGGACTATCAATGATGGAAACACTGGAAAGATCGATAATGACTTTGGAGTACAGATTCGTCTGGTACCGCTTTATATATTCTGGAATCTTAACACTAGCCAGACGATCAAATGGACCAGACAAAGAAATTTGTAGTACAGATGATTCCAAGGAACACGTCACGTCCGTCATAACTTTTTGAGTATTACAGACCCGGTCAATTCTGCCTATGGCCTTTTCAGCGTATAGGGCACCTCTAAAAACCAGGATTTTTTTGTGAAGGCAAGGAAGTCGCGCGCGGAAAACCGCAGTGTATAGGCGATTACATGAGGATTTGAGCACGAGGCTGACGCCGCCATCACGGAAAAGGACGGTTTTTAGAGATGCCCTATAGATAGTCGACCTATCCATAAATCTAGAAACAGCCGTTGGATCACAAAAGTCCGCACAAGCTCTTGAGGCACCTGGCACAATTAAAAATTGTCTCATCACCACCGAGGTAACCACGACTTTTTTAATTTCACCATGTCTCCAATATCTTACACGGCTGTTTTGCGCCCAACTGCCATTTCTAGGTTAAAAAGGTCAAATCATGGGTTGGAACCAGTCGATTTCCCAAATTTTTTCCTTTACTACCCTACTACTATGGCAATATGGAAAAACTCGCATGCATCCCACGTATGAAAGAAAAGAAAGAAACTGGAAGGAGATGAAAAGGAAAGAAGAACGTTTCGGGTGGTTCTACCCCTTCAGGACCATAATTGTCCAGCCGGTAAGAACCACCATCGAAACATGCCCATCGAAGTTCATACCAGATAATATCTGGACCAGAAAGGGTGAAATATTACTAACCAATTTCAATATTGGCGAACCCGAATAGGACGAATTTTGGTGACTCCAGGCAAACAAAAACCAAAAAGAACAAATGAGGACCATTGGTTAAAAAATTATTTTCTTTTTTTAACTTTTTCAAAGAAAATTTCCGTAGTACATGAAATAAGCGATGAGGAACACACGAAATCCACTTTAAGGAAATTCCATGCTCACAAAACCTCCTTTCCGAAAATGAGAAATAGAAAGAGCCGGGGGAAGTGGAAAGATTCCCTAGTCAACAATGCACCGGAAAATTACCCCAGGCAATCGACTTGAATAATGTCAACAGGTTGGTCATCAAACCCAAAACCTCGAATGAGGCGAAAGAACTGTTTACTAGATTCTGTGTGATAAATAAAACTCTTCCCTCCCGGCAAATAGGTAATTCCTTCTTGTTGGGGTAGGGTGTGCAAGGGAATGAAGCGATAATCACGTCCCTCTTGTAGCTCCCCCTCTTTTATTAAGAGGTGTCTAGAAGGATCACCAAAAAATTCAAATGCAAAATCATACGTCAAGACAAGGAAATTCTCGCCATTTGGGTGAATATCAAAGCCTGTTACCACTTGACCCCACAAACTTGCATGCGGAGGCACCAGCTTAGGAAGATTTAATTCTCCAACCTTCATAAGTTGGTGGACGGAGGATTGAGACTCTTCCCATTCATAACGAGGCAGAAAATATAGTTGGGCAGGAAAAGCGGTCCAGGTGAAATAGTCAATTTCTTTGGTGAGAATATAGATATCTCCATTGGGATGGACCGCAAACCCCTCCGCATTGTGAGGTCCATCTGGATAAACCAACTTGAGTTCCAAGTCCGCCTCAAGAGAAGAAGGAAAGAAAGCCCGTTCACGAATAATAAGAATTTCAATGGTTTTTCGAATAGCAGAATCTGCCGGACCAAAGTTATCCCCAATATCCGCGACAAATAGACAGGTCTCTCCAACAAAACACGGTCCCACACTAATGTCCTCAAAGTCGGTTTTTGCGTGCTTGTGGTCATGACTAAAACTTGAGGATTCAATTCGAACGGACTGAAGCCTTGCCCCCTGAAGATCCGTGATAAAAAAGAATGAACCATTATCCGAATCATTAATGTGATATAAGCGATTTGAAAATCGATGTGAAGCGGCTACGCCACTGGCCTCAGGAAGGATGGCAACATCCAATTG
>CAZKRH010000191.1:0-5000 GCA_964555115.1 uncultured Nitrospiraceae bacterium
AATAGAAGAGCCGGTTTCTGTCACCCAGGCGGTGCATCCGGTTAATATGATTCCGCTTCATGTGTCTGTGCAATCCAGAAATTCTCGGGGGGCCTATGAGAAATATGTGAAGATCTTGCGGTATGTCGGGGATTCCTCCCAGCTCGTGAATTTTCAACATGCATCTATTACTGGAGCCGGACAGGGGGCTTTGGGCATGAAGCTCGTCTTACAAGTTCTGATCCTTCCTACCTCGTGAGAAAAGCACTCAATAATCCCATTGTTGTCGGTATCCTGTGTGTGGTGGCATTGGCCTGTGTATATTGGCGGATGTCGGCTCCACCGACGTATTTGACCGAGGTGGACGCAGGGGTAGTGGAGGAAGACCCGATCATCAATGCTGAGCCTGATCCACCCCCGCACGTGTCTTCCCGGCCGCCGCCGCTCTCCCCGGCTCCGGTGATACCGGCAAATGTCTCAAACCCATCAGTACTTTCCTCTAAAGCCATCATAGCTCAGTGGAAAGAAGTGTTTTCTCGAGACCCCTTCCAATTCGTCCAAGGGGCTATGACGAGTAGAACGGAAAAATTTCAAAGGGGAGAGAGCAATATTTCCGAGGACTCTTTACCAGCAAGAAAAGCATTGCATCTACAGGCGGTGTTGGTGGGAGGCCCTCGACGGTTTGCGGTCATCAATCATCAGGTCCTCGCTGAAGGAGAGAAATTTGATGGCTTCCTGGTGGTTCGAATTCATGCCAATGGCGTGGTTTTTACGGATCAACTTGGCGAGCATCAAGTAGGATTTGAAAATCAGCGAAAGGAGGAATCGAGTGAAGGGCAAAGTTGACCTCCAGGACATGGTTTTCACTGTTTTCCCTTTCCCCCCCTAGTATATCCTCAAGGTCTTTCCATTTGAGTTTTATTCCCTGAAACGCAACATGTAGTGTTGACAATTGCTTCATTGCACTATACTTTGAGCTTGTGCAGGTAGTTTCCATGAGGTTTCAGGGACTCTTGCCAAGGGGGAAATGAAGCATTTGAGGGGTAGAATCACAAATTTCCTCATGTCACAAGTTATCTGGACTACCCTCATTCTTGGTCCAGTTCCCCTATTGTTAAGCTGCACGACCACTACATCTTCCCTCCCGGTGGCTGATCAACTCGACCAAAAGATGGGAATAGAAAAAATTGAATCCCTGGTAGAAGAAGGATCTGGGGTAACCGCCACATCAAAGCCAGTCATCTCTGAAATCAGTCCTTTCCCGGTCCAAGATCGCATGGTGGTTTCGACGAAGCCACCACGCAACACCTCATCTCACATACCCGACCCTCTTTTTACGTTTCGTGCACAAGGTTTAACCTTAAATGAAGCCCTGGTGCTTTTTGCTCGAGCCAATGAACTCAATATTGTGGCGGGTCCGGACTTACAGGGCACGGTGACGGTTGACTTTAAAGGGTTGCCGTTGGAGCGGGCGATGGAGGCCCTTCTCGATGCCCATGGATATTACTGGGAAGAACAAGATGGTTTGATTCGGGTCCATCGCTTAGAAACTCGCATCTTCACGATTGATTATATTCGTCTTGTCCGTGGTGGAACAGGGCGAAACAAGGCGCAGGTGACCTCAGGGTCCGGTGGTGGCCAAGATGCCGGAGAAGTGACATTAGAACAACAGGACTCCATTAAGTTTTGGGAAGAGTTGGAAGGGCAGCTCAAAGTCTTGTTGTCGCAAGAAGGGCGACTGGTGGTGAATCGGATGTCGGGCACTATTCATGTGACAGACGTGCGAAAACGGGTGAAGGAAATTGCGAAATTTTTGGCGAGTGTGCGGCGCACACTGTACCGCCAGGTTGAAATTGAAGCCCGCATTTATGAAATCACGCTGCGTGATGATTACAGCTTAGGCATCGATTGGAACCAAATTAGTTTTGACACGGGAATCAACGGTATACAGGGTTTACTCACGCTCGCCAATGCCGTGACCAGTCCAGCTGGGGGATTTACTGCCCGGCCGCCCACCGCCAATTTGACGTTTCAGGATGGAAGTTTCCAGGGTGTGATTACGGCACTTAGTGAACAAGGTGATGTCCGTGTGGTCTCCCAACCTCGAATCCTGACGCTTAATAATCAACCGGCTCTCATTAAAGTGGGCACGGACCAATCATTTTTTACTTCCACGGTGTCTCAAGGAGCAGGTGGAACCGGAAATATTGTCACGGAAACCGTACGGACGGTGACCTCTGGACTCGTGTTATCTGTCACACCGCAGATTTCTGAGGATGGGTGGATCATGATGGATGTGACCCCAATCATTACCCGGTTAACGGATACGGTCACATCGATTAATGGGTCAACGGCGCCTGTGTTGGATGTGAAACAAACGGGAGGGCTGGTTCGGATGCGTGACGGGGAAATGATGATCATTGGCGGTCTTATCCAAGATCAAACCTCCGAAACGGAACGCAAAGTGCCTTTGCTGGGAGACCTTCCCTTCCTGGGTCGATTGTTTAAAGGTACATACTCAGCCACTGCCAAAACGGAATTGGTTATTTTTCTTTCACCACGGATCGTGCGTTCGTAATGGTCACCGACCGAGATCTGAATCGATGTTACCAGCAGTTGGGGTTCGCCGAACCCCCCTTTCGCATTACCCCAGACACGGACTATTTTTTCCCAGGCAATCGTCACTTAGAGGCCTTGAATCATTTGCGATTTGGCATCGCCAGTGGAGGGCTCACGATGCTCACGGGGGAAGTGGGAGTCGGAAAAACATTACTCTGCCGCTACCTGTTGCGTCACCCGCCCCGCGGCATTCGTTTCGCCTACCTGTTAAATCCAGATCAATCGTATGTGGAATTATTAACCTCCATTCATCAGGATTTAACAGGTAGGGTCCCTCAGGACCGGAGTATCGGAGGCCTTCAACGTGACTTAGCCATGGTCTTGTTACGTTTGGCTCAGGAAGGTGAGCGAGTGGCTGTGTTGGTCGATGAGGCGCATCGACTCAGTCCAAAGGTGTTGGAAGGCTTGCGACTGCTCTCGAATGTGGACACGGAAAAAGAAAAATTATTGTGTCTGTTATTTCTCGGGCAACCTGAATTGGCCAAAACATTGGCCAGTCGTGCCTTGCGCCCTTTAAATCAACGGATTAGCGTTCGGTATCAGTTGGGACCCTTAGAATGGCAAGAAACGCAACGGTATATCCAACACCGACTCTGGGTGGCGCAACGGCGTCCTCGCTTTCAATTTGGGTCGACGGTGATGGCCTTGATTCATCTCGTGAGTCGGGGTGTGCCACGACGAATCAATCAATTATGTGATCGGGCATTATTGGCAGCCTATGCCCGTCATCGCTATGCCATTAGTCCGTGGATGATTTGGCAGGCGAATCGAGAAATTACGGGAGTGACACAGTAAAAAGGTCAAATAGTTGTCGCAAGTCTCTAGTTGCATGTTTTTAGTTGCTAGTCGCTTGTTGCTAGTATCTAGAAAAGGAAAAATGTTCCCTTTTCGGTTGATGGAAAATGTCTCTAGCGATTAGAGGCCAGCAACCAGCGACGTTCTTCTCTTCACTAGCGACAAGTCACGAGCAACTAGCGACTGTTCTGTATCTTCATTTCCAATGCCTCTTGCTTTCTTCCCTTGAATGCCGATAATTCCATGTAACCCTAAGGACCTGTAGCTGGAGGATACCTTGTACCCTCCTACGTTTCTAACCGCTCCATCTCGGGGATGCGAAGATCATGAGTATCATTTCGGATGCCCTGGCACGCCTACAATCTGAACGGGGTTCTTCGAAAAACAGGGCCGTTGAAGGTTCAGAAGAATCTCACAGTGTAGATCACAGTCCAGGTTTATCATCCTCACAAAAATCATTCCCCCGAAAAGGAATGGTTCCTTCCCGTCGTTGGGTGATTGGGCTCATTAGCGCATTGCTCCTCTTCGGACTGGGGCTTGGCTCCTTTTGGTGGGGGCTCAATCTAGGGTCAGATGTTCCTCAGGTGATGAATACTCCAGACCCTCCTTCGCAAGTGGCTGCCCTTCCTCCTCCTGAGACAACCGAGGGCATGACTGCTGAGGGTGAAGATAGGGATGTAGCCCTAGCGGTGGATACACCAACCGAGGTGGTTGATGGTTCTGAGGAGGCATTGCCCGATATTCCTTCCGCAGTACAAGAATCTGATTCTGTTCAGACTCCCCAACTCGAAGGGAAGCCAGGCCCAGGAAAAACCTCCGCTCGTTCAACCGTATTAGAAGGTCATACGACCTCATCGCTTGAAAAGAAAACCGATCGCTCGCCTAAAAAGACCATCCCTTCCGGAACGAAAAATGTGGCGGGGGTGTCCCCACCACATGGTAAGCTGAATTCGCGCGTGTCTTCTGTGTCCGACACACCTCCCAACAATGTACAGGCCGGGAACAAAAAGGCCATGAACAAAACGGGCAGTCCTGCCCCGTCTACACCTTCTTCATTGGGTTCTCCAGCTCGTCCCAAACGGGTGTTATCGAAAGAGCAGAGGTTAGTCCTAGCCCAACGTCTTATTAAGAAACGTCGCTATGATCTGGCGGTCATCGTACTTGGAACGGTGATGACGTCGTCTCCAGAAGAATGGGAACCTTGGTTTTGGATGGGAACGGCCAAGTTGGGCCAGGGGAACATAGAGGAGGCGGATGCCTATTTTATTGAGGGGTTAGCACGAAATGGGACTATTCCTCAATTGTGGGTTCAACGCGCCTTGGTTGGACAGCAGGAAGGCCGATATGGCGAAGCCATAGATTTTTTAAGACAGGCAGAGATTCTTGCCCCAGATCTCCCAGAAATTTCTCTGAATTTGGCCTACTCTTTTGAGACGCAAGGGAATCGCCAACTCGCGATTCAGCACTATCGAAAATTTCTCACCATGACTGAAGGAAATTCTTCCTATCGATCTGCTCGGAAAACGGTATTGATTCGAGTTGATCACCTCAACCACACGTAGCAGGCGGTCCGAACTTAAGGACAATCTATTCTTGGGCCGCTTCCT
>CAZKRH010000192.1:0-2217 GCA_964555115.1 uncultured Nitrospiraceae bacterium
TCGCGTTCCTGATGATTCTATTTTCACTCATGGAAACTGGAGGCCGGGAGGGGCTGCCCCTGGTCACAATTCCCACCAATTAGCTTCTCACCCGTCAAACGTACCTACCAAACAATACGTCCCACGGATATTGTCAACTTAACGAAAATTGGACGCTGAACAGACAATTCACCTACCTATAATCCATTGATTTCAGGGATCAGGTTGCCGGCTCCACGTGTAGACAGAGCCAAATTTGGCTTAAGTTGACAATACCCCTCGGAGGGGTTCTGCCAAGTCCGCCTTGGGCGAAAAGTAAGGTAGTCCCTCATTATTTCTGCTTGTAATTCTTCGTTGCTAGCTTGAGTCTCCGCAAAGCGCTCTTCCTGTTTAGGGGAAGAGCCCACCCTCACACCGTTAGCCTTTCAAGCCATGACCACGCACGTTACTTTAGGTATGATTTCCCCCTTAACATGCATTAAGATGGGGTGGGCAACATCAGAGGGAGAGTCAACATACCATTGATATTCACCCTCGGTTTATATAAACATCTCTCTTGGCATTTGATATATTTCGAGTACGGGGCATTTTCCTGAGGAGTTATCCCTGATGAACCTAGAGCCTCAAGGGCCAAAAACGTAGCAGAAATAGACATGGCAATGGTTACCACAGCAACACATTCCTTGATTGCTTGTCACGATTGCGACCGTCTGTATCGCAAGCGCTCGTTGCGCGACGGGGAACGGGCAATATGTTCACGATGCGGGGCCGTGCTGTACCAGAGAAAGCGGGATACGCTCGATCGCACCATTACCCTCTCACTCACAACCCTCATACTTTTTGTGTTGGCCAATGTCTTTCCGTTCATGTCTTTTCAACTACAAGGGCAAGAACAGGTCACCGTACTGTCCTCGGGCGGAATCGAGTTATATCATCAAGGATTTTGGGAACTGGCTCTGTTGGTCCTGGCAGCGGGGGTGTTCTTTCCCTTGGTGAAAATTCTGGGAACCCTCTATGTCCTCATACCCTTGAAATTGAATCGCAGAATATGGAAGGCTGGGGAGACATTTAAATTGGTGGAGACCCTCACTCCTTGGGCCATGATGGAAGTGTTTCTTCTTGGGGTGATCGTTGGGTATGTCAAGCTCATTGACTTAGCCACCATTGTTCTGGGCGTCTCGCTTTTTTCTTTTGCAGCTCTTATCATTTTTGTGGCCATGGCAGGAGCAGCGTTGGACAGTGAAGAGGTCTGGGAAAGATTGGAACATGCACAATGAGTGAGGCGCTCACCACGGCTGCCAGGGCTTCCCTGTTCAGCTGTCACACCTGTCATCAGGTAAGTCCGGCTCGACGCCTGCCGACGGGATGCCACGCGGTATGTTCACGCTGTGGCACGACATTGCATTTCCGTAAACCCAACAGCCTCACTCGGACTTGGGCATTGACCCTGACAGCTCTTATCCTGTACATCCCCGCGAACCTGTTACCAATCATGACCGTGATCTCATATGGTGAAGGGGCCCCCGATACGATTTTGAGTGGAGTAATCCACCTCATTGAAGCTGAGATGTACCCCATCGCGTTTATAGTCTTTTTCGCGAGCATTTTCGTTCCCATGGTCAAGCTCATTGCCATCACCTTTTTGCTTATTTCCGTCGAAAAAAAGTCCCATTGGCGTCCCAAGGATCGAACCGTGATGTACAGGGTAACTGAGGTGATCGGTCGATGGTCAATGATTGATATTTTTATGATTGCCCTTCTCGCCGGATTGGTGAAACTTGGGTCCATTGCGACAATTGAACCTGGCGCCGGTGCCATTGCGTTTGCTGGTGTCGTCGTCATCACCATGTTTGCCGCGATGAGCTTTGATCCCAGGCTTATTTGGGATGCCATGGAGGAAAAACGATGAGTGAGGAGCGACCGAATCAACCGCCAGTCGATGAATTGCCAGAGGCCCACATTGAGAAGCCCGGTGGCATTTCGATCGTGTGGCTCATTCCACTCATCGCCGCACTTGTCGGAGGCTGGTTGGCCTATAAGACGATCTCTGAAAGCGGTCCCACGATCACCATTACATTCGAAGATGCTTCAGGCCTCGAGGCGGGAAAAACCAAGATCAAATACAAATCGGTAACGGTGGGGCAGGTCGAGAAAATTGAACTGAAAAGCCTCCAGAATGTCACCGTCACAGCCAAGGTGGGCAAGCATGCTGAGGAATACATGACAGAAAGCACCAGG
>CAZKRH010000193.1:0-6398 GCA_964555115.1 uncultured Nitrospiraceae bacterium
TTTTGGTTTTGAAATTGGGCGCTTGAAGACGGGAACCCCCCCGCGTTTGGACAAAAATACCATCAATTTTGACGTGATGACAGTTCAGCCAGGCGATGATCCACCGAATCCGTTTTCCTTTCGGACAACAGCAATCACGAACCCGCAAATTTCCTGTCATCTTACCTATACTACTGAAAAAACACATGAAATTATCCTGCAAAACTTGGATCGTTCTCCCATGTATTCTGGAGTGATCGAGGCAACTGGCCCTCGGTATTGTCCTTCCATTGAAGACAAAGTTGTTCGATTTGCAGATAAGCCTAGCCACCAAATTTTTGTTGAACCCGAGGAACTCACATCTCCATCATTTTATCCAAATGGAATCTCGACGAGTCTGCCGGTAGATGTGCAACAAGCCTTTTTGCACACCATTCCTGGTTTGGAACAAGCTCACATGCTCAAACCTGGCTATGCGATAGAATATGATTATTTTCCACCAAGACAATTACATCCCACGCTTGAGACAAAAATGGTCAAGGGCCTCTTCCATGCGGGACAAATTAATGGAACCTCGGGGTACGAGGAAGCCGCGGCGCAGGGGATTATGGCAGGAATCAACGCGGCATTACTGGTTCAAGAGCGGCCCCCATTTATTTTGAATCGATCTCAGGCCTATATTGGCGTGCTTATTGATGATCTTATTACCAAGGATGCCCTTGAACCCTATCGAATGTTCACGTCTAGAGCAGAATATCGGTTGCTTCTGAGAGAAGATAATGCCGACGTTCGCTTGATGGGGCTGGGATTTGATCTTGGCCTCATCAATCAACAGGAGCATGAAAAATTTTTAAAGAAACAGGAAACCGTCACATGCGAAATCCAAAGACTGAATAAAACCGTTCCTCCATGGTCACCTGCACGTCAGGCACGGTGGAAACAACAAATTGGAGACCCACCATTGCCCAATCTGTCATTGGCTCAACTACTCAAGAGGCCGGAAGTGTCCTATGGAACATTGATGGATATTCTACAGGATGAATCGGGCTTAGGGGCAGAAATTGGGGAATCCGTTGAAGTGACCGTAAAATATGAGGGGTATATTAAAAGGCAATTAGAACAAATTGGGAAATTTGAAAAACTGGAATCCAAACCTATTCCGCTAGACTTTCCCTACCAAGATATTAAGGGGTTTTCCAATGAGGTTACTGAGAAACTCATGAAGGTGAAACCCTCTTGTATTGGTCAAGCCTCTCGCATTTCAGGTGTGACCCCTGCTGCCATTTCATTACTGTTAGTGGCCTTGGAGCGAGACCATAGGGCAATGAAAGGCTAATCCTAGACCACTTGGCTTTTAGACTTCCCCAAGCATTCATGTTCAGAGCAATAATTAACCACGTTTTATGGCCAGACCCTTGCACAATTTCTTAGGAATTGTTCCACGTGGAACATACAGGTTTTTCAAAACCCAGCGCCCTCATTGATTTACTGAAAACCCACAATCCACAGTGGCGTTTATCTTTAGATTCTGTGGCTTTAGGAAAACTCGACCAGTATTTTGAAGAGTTAACATCCTGGAATGCCAAAATGAATTTAATTGGTTTTAAGGACCAGGAATCTTGTATCGTGACAGGGTTTTTAGATTCATTGGCCTCTTGTTCTCTCTTGCTGCCAAAACAAGCGGAACAGGTTTTGGATATAGGAACTGGTGCAGGGTTTCCAGGACTTCCTTCAAAAATTGCCAATCCCAGCTTGAAAATGACCCTAGTTGAACCCAATAAGAAAAAAGTGGCCTTTCTTCACCATGTTATTGGCACTCTCAATTTAGAAGACACTTATGTTGAGGCCCAGAGGATTGAAAATATGGCCGCTGAGCAAAAGTATGATGGTAAATTTGATGTGGTCATGATAAAAGCATTGAAAATTGATGAGTGTTTGCCCTATCTTTCCAAACTCCTTCATTCGAATAGCCAAATAGTTTTGTTTCGTTCCGAAACACTCCAAAAAGAAACCAATCTTTTTGGTTTTGAAATTTTCAAGGAAATTCCCTACGAATTACCTTTAAATTTTGGGACAAGGTGTCTGTCAGTTTTGAAACCAGTAGAGGGTTTCGCATAAAAAACGTTAAAAATTTGAACCTAGAAATAGCAGTTGAGCGCAAAACAGCCGTGTAAGGTATTGGGGTGCATGGTGAAATTAAAAAATTCGTGGTCACCTCGGTGGTGATGAGACATTTTTTGATTTTCCCAGGTGCGCCAAGAGCTTGCGCGGACTTTGGTGATCCAACTGGTGTTTTTAGGTTGAATAGTTCCACGTGGAACATTGATGTCGTAGTGTTTGTCTATCAACCAATGCACCGTATGAGGGTTCATTGAACAAGATTGTGGCAGTGGCGAATCAGAAGGGGGGTGTTGGGAAAACCACGACATCGGTGAATTTAGCTAGCGGACTGGCGCTTTCTCAATATCCCATATTGTTGGTGGATTTAGATCCACAGGCCAATGCCACAAGTGGGCTTGGAATAGAAAGCCCAGAAAAGACCGTGTATGAATGTTTTGCGCAAGAGGGAAAAGCTCAGGACATTATTGCAAAGACATCCATTTCAGGGTTAGATCTCCTGCCATCTTGTGGGGACCTCGTTGGGGCAGAGGTGGAACTGGCTTCGGTCCCTGACAGGGAACAAGTGTTGAAAACATGTTTACAAGAGGTCCAAGAACAATATGAATACATTATCATCGATTGCCCCCCTGCTTTAGGGTTGCTCACCATCAATGCGTTGGTGGCTGCGCATTCTGTGCTTATTCCCGTTCAATGTGAATATTATGCCATGGAAGGATTAAGCAGATTGTTGGCGAATATTGAACGGGTCAAAGAGTCATACAATGCAAACTTAGAAATAGAAGGAATTTTGCTCACCATGTATGATTCTCGAATTACCTTGTCCCGTCAGGTATCTGATGAGGTAAAGAATCACTTTCCAGAGAAGGTATATAAAACGGTCATTCCTAGAAATGTGGCATTGGCGGAGGCCCCGAGTTATGGGCAATCGGTACTGCTGTATAATTCAGCTTCAGCTGGAGCCAGGGCCTATTCTGATTTAGCAAAGGAGTTCTCGGGAAATGGAGAAAAAAGCACTGGGTAAAGGAATTGGGGCGCTTTTGCCACCAAAGGAATCCGTTTGGGGGAAAGCCCATCAGCAGGTGGAAGCCATAGCATTGACCCATATTGGTCCCAATCGGTTTCAGCCGAGGAAGGATTTCCCCCTATCCGACCTTGAGCCACTCGCTGATTCCATTAAACATAATGGGGTTCTGCAGCCCATTCTGGTAAGAAGATTGGGGGATGGGAATTATGAGTTAATCGCCGGTGAACGACGGCTTCGTGCAGCCAAACTGGCGGGACTCACCAGCATTCCGGCGATTGTGCGAAATTCAACAGACGATCAATCTGCGTCTTTTTCATTAGTGGAAAATATCCAGAGACAAGACCTGAACCCCATGGAAGAGGCCCGTGCCTATTCACGATTGATGAATGAATTTCAATTAACTCAGGAAGAGGTGGGGGAGCGGGTGGGAAAAGACCGTTCGACCATAGCCAACATTTCCCGTCTCATGAGTTTACCCAAAACGGTTCAGGAGTTTGTAGAGTTGGGAAGTGTCAGTCTAGGACATGCCAAGGTCCTATTGGGATTAAGCCACGCACCAACTCAGGTGGAAATCGCCAATCAAATAATCAAGGAAAACCTCTCAGTTCGCCAAACGGAACAGCTCCTCCTCAACCGAATAAAAAAACGTGTCCGAAAAAACCAGATTGTGAAAGAATCTGCCTTTCAGCATGTGGAAGAACAATTCCGAAAACGCCTGGGGACAAAAACTGTCATCAGGAAAGGGAGGCGGGGTGGCAAGATTGAAATTTCGTTTTTTACAGAAGAGGATTTGAATCGTGTCGCAGAGATCATATTATCGTAAAATTCAGTAGGTTTCTTTATCAGTTTTCTTTAGAATACTGGCAATGCATGAGGAATGAATTCATGAATGAAAAAATAGAGAGAATCTGTTCAACAATCACAAATTCTTATAATTAATACAGGGAGGTTTTCAAATGTTTGGTCGAAGCAGTGATTCAGATAATTCCACCACCTCAAGTTTTGGCGATGTATCAGGAATTAATGGAAGTGGGGATCAAGCCTATGATGTGAGCGCCTTTGTTGGAGAAGGCGTCGATTTCAAGGGAATCATTAGTTATAAAGGTACGGTCCGGATAGATGGCACTCTTGAAGGAGAAATCCACACCACGGGTACATTGTTAGTAGGTCGAGGTGCTGTCATCAATGCCCGGGTAGAAGCCGGAATCATCATATCCCAAGGGAAAATCGTTGGGAATATTGTGGCCGGAGAAAAAATTCAACTTAATTCCCCAGCCGTTTTAAACGGTTCCGTCCGCACTCCTTCATTGTCTATGGAAGAAGGCGTGTTATTTAATGGATCCTGTGAAATGGGGCCACAGATTACCGACAAAGGAAAACTGGGTAAAAAGGACAGCGAGCCAAAAGTGGCTACTTTATTAGATGATAGCCTAAAAGTTGTATAACGTCCCCAAAATTCGGTATTCGTATTCTTATCCTTCTTCCCTTGAAAAAGGGATATAAGATAAGGAAAGGCTTTGGAATTTCGAGCCTGCACAGGAGGAGTTCATGTGGGGTGATAAAGATAAAAAAAATGACTCCATTTTTGAGGAGGAACATTATACGTTCCTGGGAAAAGGGGTGGACTTTAAAGGGAAGGCCCAATTTGATGGCACCGTTCGGGTTGATGGTCATTTCGAAGGCGAAATCATCGCCGCAGATACCTTAATCATAGGTGAGCATGCGGTGGTAAAGGGTACCATTACCGGAGGGGTCATTGTGAGCGGAGGGAAGGTCGAGGGCACCATTACCGCGAGTAAAAAAGTTCAACTGTTGAAACCTGCTATCCTTATCGGGGATGTACATTCCCCATCTTTTTCTATGGAAGAAGGTGTCCAGTTTCAGGGAATATGCGATATGGGAATCAGTCCCCAGCTGGAAAGTGAGCCAGATCAAAGTTTGGAAAACGTTCATGACTTGGCCACGCATCGGGATAAATTTCGATCCCAGGAAATTAAATGACTCATAAACCAAAAGTCATATTAGGGATGAGCGGCGGGATTGATAGCTCTGTGGCCGCCTCGCTGTTGGTGGAGCAAGGCTATGATGTGCATGGCGTGACCCTCAAAGTCTGGGAGGAAGAAGATCCCGACAATGTGTCCAAGCGGTGGCAGGAACGAAGTTGTTGTAAGGTGGGAATTGCCCGGCATGTCGCAAAAATGCTGGACATCCCGCATACCCTCGTTGATACCCAGGCAGAATTTAAGGAGCGTGTGATCAACGATTTCATTTCCGGGTACCTACAGGGCATCACGCCGAATCCCTGTGTCCGCTGTAATGAGCGCGTAAAATTTGCCTCCCTATACCGATTTGCCAGAGAGCATCAAGCAGACTTTGTCGCTACCGGGCATTACGCGCAGATTTTCAGAAATGAACGCGGGGAATATGAGTTTTGGAAAGGGGTCGATACCAAAAAAGATCAATCCTATTTTTTATACCGCATTTCTCCGACCTGGCTTCCCAAAATTTTGTTCCCCGTGGGACATTTGGAAAAGGCAGATGTTTGGCAGCATGCTGAAAAAAATGGGACTGCCGACGGATGAGCTTAAAGAAAGCCAGGAAATTTGTTTTGTCACCCAAGGTAATTACCGAACCTTTCTACAAAATGAAGCCCCTGAATCACAAAAGCCAGGCCCCTTTCTTGATTCAGAAGGCAATGAAATTGGACAGCATGAAGGCATAGCCTTTTACACACCTGGACAACGAAAAGGTCTTGGGATCGCCACCGGGGTACCTCTCTATGTCCATACCGTGATTCCCGAATCCAATGCGGTCGTAGTGGGATCCAAAGAAGGATTGAAAGCCAGGGAATGTCGTGTGGCCGAGTTAAATCTGTTTCAAACAGATTTATTACAAGAAGGGCAACGAGTGGAGGTCAAATTGCGATATGCCTCTCCGCCTGTCCGTGGATATTTTTCGATTGTTAATGACCAGGAGGTCGTTGTGCAATTTGAGACCCCACAGCTGGCTATCAGTCCAGGGCAATCTGCCGTATTTTATAGGGGAGCACAAGTACTTGGGGGAGGGATCATCCAAAAATCCGTAGTCCCGCTGGCTGATCCGTCGCCTGCTTTGGTTGACATGGCTTTCCAGTAAATTCGTTAAAGGTTTTTTAGCAGTAGAAATCACCCCAAAAAGTTGACACTACACAGTCTGCATGCTACGTTGCTGCGTTTTTGCTCTTGCGGATGCGCAAGCAGTCTAGTTGCGTCTGATTGCCGTTTATACCATGACA
>CAZKRH010000194.1:0-2056 GCA_964555115.1 uncultured Nitrospiraceae bacterium
ATAGGCACAACAGCCAACAACGCGGCTGAAAATAAGTGGCCCACTATGTCGCCCAACATACCCCCAATTGTGGAATTGCCCGGAACAGCCAGCATGGAACTGCCGCCCACCATTGCAAACCACAACCACCGGACACTGACAAATGATTTATCCATGGAACCTTACTTGGATATGACGCATTTTTTTTCTGATACCCCTCTGGACAAGACTTGCTTAGTCCCAATCTTCTTTGGATTAGAGGTCCTAAGAAAAACAAAAAGACTCTGTCTTCTGCAACAACAAAGCCTTGAACGTTGATTGACCTGAGTTTTTTCTCAGGTTCGATTTTGTCAATAGTAAATTCTCTCCCTTTCTTCTTGAGAAAGGAGAGAAGCGACCTGCTCAAGGAGGACTTCCAGTTCTTCTGGGGTCACACGTCGCCGTTCGGGGCCGACCGTTTTCTGCACCAATGGTGCACTTCTTTTTAGAATATGGGCTCCTGGCCAAGTGGATGCTCAAGGCAACACCGTTACTCAACTCCAGCAAGTCTGACATCCTTTCCCGATGTTCATTCTGAGCGGTGTCGGCACCGGGGTGAACCCCATTGGGTTTATTCGTCGCTTCCCAAATTTCAGCAATGAAATCTTTGATGTTCTTGGGTGAGTCCAGAGTGGCCCAATCCGCATGGGGCACGAAATAGTCCTGAGGAATATTCACCACATCCGATAATTGTGAGGCCTTTTTCATGGCGTTGATGGTAAGGGTTTTCAGATCACGAAGGGGAATGTTGAGCGCCTGGGGAACCCGCTTCAATATTTCTTCCAGTTTAGCTTGGGTGTGTGACGTGGGCCGAGAAAGGAGGCTATATCCCAACTGATTCGCACTACAGACCAATCCGACGAGCCTATCCTGTGGTTGATCCCAACTTTGAGTGCTGAGGTTTGGGTTTTTCTCAATGAGTTGACTAATCGTGCTGGGCAACCCCCATTTTTGCGCCATCTTGGCGCCTAAACTTCTCAAGGACTGCCCCAACAATGCTGTTTCCACGTTGTGCAGGCGGTCGGGTTCAAGGCGTCGGGTGGACTCCAAGATACGATAGATATCAGGTTGGTAATGCGCCAGCATGAGGTCTCCGAGGGTGTACAACATGGTGTTGGTAAAGAGGTTGGGGTTTTTGGGGAAATGTCCGGCTTCTTCTAAGGCTTGAGCAGCAGTCGCAGAAACCAGGGCTCGGGCCAACACGCCTTGTACGAGTTTTGCGTTCCCTCCACGGTCACCGGCAAGCTCGATAAACTCGGCGCCTATGGCCATGGCGCGAATAACATCAAATCCAATGGTTTTGACGGCCTGCAGGGATGAGGTAACAGGCCTGTTCGTATGATAAATCGCACTATTGGCGAGTCTAATGATTTTGGCCAGCAGGGCCTGATCATGCGTGATGACTTCACTGACATCATAAGCGCTGGAGGTATCATCTTCAGTGCAATTAAGGATGCCCTGACAACTTTGCCGAAGAATGGGAAAGTCGTCCCCTGTGTGGCTGAGTAATTCTTGAACCGGTGGAGAAGGACCACTGCTGGTATGGGAGGCGACAGACACCGTCATGGATTCCCTTACACAAGGGGGGTGAAGAGGGATTTTTTCTGAGCCGACCACCTTGCGAACGCCTTGATCCCTCTTTGTCTATTTCGGAAGGAATTGGAAGAACTTAATGTAAGATTTTTTCAGTAGGTGGAATTGCCCAAGATTTTAAAGGGTGAGTTCCCATTTGGGACCATTGAAAAATGCCGCCAACGGCGTTCTTATGGTTCCTCGCTCGTTGATCGTGCCTGCGCGCTGTAGCGCTCCAGGCCGTTGTAGCCAAGAGGCTACTTTTGCGGAGTCGGCCCGGCGCGCAAGCGTGAAGAAGAACCGGGGGTTGCCCTTCATTTTTTTTCTAGCGACGAGCGACAAAGTCAGATCCCCGAGCGATGAGCAACCAGCGACGGTTTTTGTAATCTTCGGTTTACAATTCACTGCCAGCAGGAAGACTAGCCAGTTCAGCTTCTAAGGCGGTCTGAACCCGCGAATATTCGTG
>CAZKRH010000195.1:0-1553 GCA_964555115.1 uncultured Nitrospiraceae bacterium
TTCTTTCAAGGTCACCGCCAACAGGAAATCGGTTGTAAAGGCCTAGGGCTGGGATTAAGTATTGTCCAAAACCTGGTTGACCTTCACGGAGGCACCATTCACGTACAGAAAAATCACGAGCAAGGAGCCTGTTTTAAAATCTCTCTTCCCTTGAAACCCTTGTCCAAACGTCCATCTGACCAAGGATAACACTTCGTTCATTTTCCCCAAATAATCAGCGGGAAGCCTCTATCAGAACTCACTTCACCCCCTCAAATTTTCCCAAAACAACACGTGTCCATCCACCGTTTCCCCTTTCTTCCTCCGGCCAGAACTTTCCTGCAATCAGGTCCACCCCGGAAAATTATCTAGGGAGACTTTAGTAATAAGCTTCCCCTGCCGATAAACTCTTGCAAATCTTTTAATCCAACCTCTTATTAAAGGAAGGGAGGTGATTCCATGGCAGCGAAATCAGCAAAGAAACCTGCAAAGAAAGCCGCAGCCCGTACGAAAAAGTCACCAGCCCGGAAAGCCGGCGCTAGGCGATAAGCCTACCGAGGTAGATTTACCTCACAATCCGGGGAGTGGCTTCGGCCCTCCCCGGCCTTTTTTTCCCTCCACAATTTCCCTTCCAATCGTCCGGAATTCTGTTTTCGTATCATGACCAAGTTCATCCATGACGTGTCTCATTCCCCATGGGTCCCACCCACTTAGGAAGGCCCCTCTATTCCTTCAATTTTTTATACTGAGAACGCTAGGTGTCTAGTTGAGTTTGAGTGGAAGAGTATGTGATAAACCTAGAAACGGCCGTTGGGCGCAAAACAGACGTGTAAGATATTGGGGTGCATGGTGCAATCAAAAAATTCGTGGTCACCTCAGTGGTGATGAGACATTTTTTGATTGCACCAGGTGCGCCAAGGAGCCTGTCCGAGATTAGAGATCGTCACGAGGATGTGCTGGTTTGAGTCAGATGTTTCGATCGTTTGAGGCGAATAGTGGGACTATGGAACGAAAAGGATCGGAAGATCTGGCCAAATCCAGCGCCTCCGCAGTAGGTTCGTCTAATCTGGGACAGGCTCCTAGAGCTGGCGCGGACTTTTGTGATCCAACTGCTGTTTCTAGGTTACAGAACGCCTGACCAGCACCGGAACAATTTACACACCACTCACAAATCTGGATGGTACTCCATGGCCCTCTCAGCCCAAACCCAACTCTGCGGCGTCCTCGGGAATCCGGTAAAACATTCTTTATCCCCAGCTATTCACAACGCCGCCTTTCAGGAATTACACTTGGATTTTGTGTACTTGGCCTTCCAGGTAGAACACATTCAACCCGCCATTGAAGGCATTCGGGCCTTGGGAAATATCCGAGGATGTAGTGTCACCATCCCTCATAAAGTCTCGGCTCTCCCGTTTTTAGATGACATCGATCCAACAGCGAAGCAAATCGGAGCCATCAACACGATTGTGAAACACGAGGGTCGACTGCGAGGAATCAACACGGATGCCACTGGAGCCCTTCGGGCTTTACGGGAAGCTGGGATTAATCCACAAGATGAACGAATTACCCTGATC
>CAZKRH010000196.1:0-17112 GCA_964555115.1 uncultured Nitrospiraceae bacterium
TGGAACAATTGGGCTGCCGGGTCACGGGGTTGTATTGCGAGTTAGATGGGCGATTTCCCAATCATCATCCAGATCCTACCGTGGTGGAAAATCTCCAGGATCTGATTGCCGCTGTCATCAGCGAGGGCGCCGATGTTGGCATTGGATACGATGGTGATGCTGATCGAATAGGAGCCATAGATGAAAAGGGAGAGATCCTTTGGGGAGATCGCCTTATGCTGATTTTTGCCAGAGATCTTCTGGAACGCAACCCCGGAAGCACGATTATTTCTGAGGTGAAAGCTTCTCAGCTATTATACGATGATATTGCGCAACGTGGTGGACGAGGCATAATGTGGAAAACTGGCCATTCGGTGCTGAAAGCAAAAATGAAGGAAGAAGGCGCGTTATTAGCCGGTGAAATGTCTGGACATATGTTTTTTGCAGATCGTTATTATGGCTATGATGATGCCATTTATGCTTCCTGCCGGTTAATTGAAATCCTCACAACCACTCAAAAGACGGTATCGGCTTTGTTGGCGGATCTCCCCAAAACATCCGTGACACCTGAGATTCGGGTGGATTGTCCCGATGATTTTAAATTTCGATTAGCTGATCAAATTCGTGATCGGTTATTGGATTTGGCCAAGAATCCCGAGCAGAGTGAGTCAGAAATGTCTATTCGTGATGTGGTCACCATTGATGGAATTCGTGTTCGATTCGATCATGGGTGGGGACTGATTCGTGCATCCAATACCCAACCAGCATTAGTGTTACGATTTGAAGCCGAATCTGACGAATGGCTTCAAAAAATTCGAACCTGGTTGGAGAAAGAACTTGGAAAGGTTCGCAATCAATTTGAGCTGTAAAGCCAGTTGGTAGATGTATTGGGTCTTCCTTCACCAACCCACAGTAAAAAGCTGCCATCGCGGGCTGTTCGTGTGGGCAAATTGTAGGTTCATTGATGCCCTAGTATGGCCCTTTCCCCTCATCCCTTTCCCTTCAATTTCTCGTTCTTCTCTTTGTTCGTTTTCATGCCCTTCTCGAAACATTCCCACACCTGTATAGTGGAATAACGATATGAGTATCTTGAGGTATTCTACGATTCAACAAGGATTCGTGCGAGTCTTGGTTATCGGCTGTGGAATTCTCAATCTGAGTTTTTCCCCGTCTGTGAGCCATTCTCTTCCTACCTCTCTCAACACCATTCCATTTGCTCCTGGAGAGCAATTGATTTATTCCCTATCTGTCTGGGGGATACCTGCTGGACAGGCTCGGATGGAAGTTTCTGAAATCCCGAATTTCGAAGGTCGAAAACAGTTCAGGCTTGTGTCAGAGATGAAAACAAACGCATTTTTTTCTTGGTTTTTCCCTGTACACAATGAGGTGTACTCTGACATCGACTCTCAAACCCTCTTGCCGAATCAATTGATTTTCCACCGACGAGAAGGAAGCCGTCATGAGGATTTTCATATTCGTTTTGATCGAAGCGTAAGGACCGCTATCGTCATCAAGGATGATGTTCGGACCGAATGGGCTTTTCCTCCCCATGCCCTTGGTCCCTTATCCTGTTTATACTTCCTGCGTCATGTCGCCAATCTTGAATCTCAACAAACTATTTCTTTGGGTATTTTTCATGATAACAAGTATTTTGATGTTATGGTGAAAGTCGAGAAAATAGAAACCCTAAAAGGGGTGTGGGGAGAAAGGGAAACTATTCGGGTGTTGGTGGTGATGCCCTTTAAGGGAATATTTCTCAATAAGGGGAATATCCGAATTTGGCTCACGAATGATGATCAGCGAGTTCCGGTCAAAATGAAGGCCAAGGTTGTCCTTGGATCAGTTGTCGCTGAATTAAATCACCCCATAAAATTGGCGCGATGAATCCTTCTCGACATTTTTGAGAAAACGCTTATAATGATAATCCTGTAGTGGTGGGTGAGACATTGGAATGGAGATTTTCTCCAGATGTCTTGTTCCATTCTCAGGAATGTAGGCTAGGAAAAAACGCATCGATGTAAGGTAGGTTGTAATTGCAATACACCAGTAGGGAGCATCGGAGTACATGACTCTGCGGATGTTCTTCATGGGTGTGGGGATTTTGGCAGGGATCGGGCTGGGTAGGGTTCTTTTCCCGGGTCATACCTTAGCGCCTGTCATTGGTGGAAGTCTGGCCGCAGTTTTTGCTGGCATTATTTTGGTCCTAGAAAGTCGATTCCAACAGTTCTCAGCATCCAACTTAAAGGGGGGAGGGTTAGGATTTAGCTTAGGGATTTTCTTGGCTAGTGGCGTGGTATTAGTTGTCGGCCAGGTTTTCTCTCAAGAAATTACCTTTGTACGAATTATCACAGCAGTCTTGTTCATTGGACTTCCCTATATAGGGCTTGTTATTGGGAGTCGAATTGGGCGAGAGAGTCTTGTTGAGGGGAAGGCTTCTTCTAGGCCACGAGCGACCACAGAGGCGACCCCCAAACTGCTTGATACGAGCGTGATTATCGATGGTCGAATTGCTGACCTGTGTGAAACGGGGTTTGTGGAAGGGAGTCTCATTATTCCTCAATTTATTTTGCAGGAACTCCAACATATTTCTGATTCTTCTGATGGTTTAAAACGGGCAAGAGGCCGAAGAGGATTGGATATATTAAATCACATTCAGAAAACCATAGAAGTAGATGTCCAAATAATCGAAACTGATTTTCCCCATATCAAAGAAGTTGATGCCAAATTAGTTGAATTGGGGAAAAAAATGTCTGCGAAAATCCTCACGAATGATCTGAATCTGAATAAAGTTGCGGAATTGCAGGGTGTGCAGGTGTTAAATATCAATGAATTGTGCAATGCCCTAAAACCGATCGTGTTGCCAGGGGAAACCATTCGGGTGTTTGTACTCAAGGAAGGTAAAGAAGCCGGGCAGGGGGTGGCCTATTTGGATGATGGGACGATGGTGGTCGTAGATAATGCCAAACGCGTTATTGGGAAAAATGTTGATGTCGTAGTGACCAGTGTTCTTCAGACCAGCGCCGGGCGGATGATATTCACTCGATTAAAGGAAGAGCCGGATCGGGATGTTTTGAGTTTTGCTCGTGGGTGATCGGGTTGTCGCGATTGTTCCAGCAGCCGGTCGTGGGGTTCGAATGGGGGCGGGTGTCCCTAAGCAGTTTCTCCAACTTGGCGGCATTCCTCTTTTTCTTCATTCTCTCCAGGTTTTACAACAATCCAGTGTCATAGAAGAAATTGTTCTGGTTCTTCCAGAATCTGATCGAGAACATTGTATTCAAGAAATCCTTCCTGCCTATCAATTGACAAAAATTTCTCAGGTAGTCTGTGGTGGGGCCCGGCGTCAAGATTCAGTTCGGAATGGGTTAACTGCGGTGTCCTCTGGCATCGATTTGGTGCTGGTTCATGATGCTGTTCGACCATTTCTGACCCTATCGATGATTGAGTTGTGTGTGGAAACTGGAAAAAATCATGGTGCTGCGGTAGTTGCTGTTCCTATGCGTGATACGGTAAAAAAGGTTCTAGATAATGGCGCTATCGAATCCACTGTGGATCGGAGCGTATTATGGCTGGCTCAAACTCCACAGGTCTTTCGTTTTGAGCTACTTGAAAAAGCTCATCGTTTGGCTGAAATGGATGAATTTGATGCCACGGATGATGCATCGTTAATTGAACAGTTGGGAGAACCCGTGATGATCGTTCAGGGAAGCGATGATAATATTAAAATCACGAAACCTGAAGACTTGATCGTGGGAGAAGCCCTGGTGGCCCATCGAATACAGAAAGGCCAGAAAAATTGATGGTCGCGAGAAAAAAGTTTTTGAGAAAAGGAGCAAAGTGAGGGTTGGGCTAGGGTATGACATCCATGCGCTCCAGGAAGGGAGAAAACTTATTCTCGGTGGAGTAGAAATTCCTCACTCTCATGGGTTGATGGGGCATTCAGATGCAGATGCTCTGACTCATGCCATTTGTGATGCCCTATTGGGGGCCTTAGGAGAGGGAGATTTGGGTGGGTATTTCCCAAGTAGTGACCCCCGTTATAAAGATATGAATAGTCTGGATATGTTATCAACAGTTCGAGATGTATTATTCCAAAAAGGATTTCAATTGGTGAATCTTGATGCCGTGATTTTAGCTGAATCCCCACGCTTAGGGTCCTATTTCTCCTCGATGAAATCGCAACTTGCCTCCGTATTGAAAGTCGATGTTGATCTTGTGAATATCAAGGTTAAAAGTGGGGATAAAATTGGTGTGGTGGGAAGGAAAGAAGGAATCGCGGCTCACGCAGTGTGTTTAATCGAGGTAATCTCTTCTTCTTGAGGAGTCATATTAATGGTGTAACGGATTTCATGATGTTTAAAACTATCCGTCAAGATCTCCAGGCCGTGTTTGAGCGTGATCCTGCGGCGTTAAATACGCTTGAAGTGGTGTTAACCTATGCAGGGTTTCAATCGTTATTGGCTCATCGGTTCGCTCATAAAATTTGGAAGGCGGGGATTCCCCTCTTGCCCAGGATGATCTCACAAATCGCGCGCTGGTGGACCGGAGTGGAAATTCATCCTGGTGCCATAATTGGGCAACGGTTTTTCATCGATCATGGAATGGGCGTGGTGATTGGCGAAACCTCTGAAATAGGAAACGATGTGACCTTATTTCAGGGGGTTACCTTAGGTGGGACCGGCAAGGAACGGGGAAAGCGTCATCCCACTTTAGGCAATCATGTGGTAGTGGGAGCTGGAGCTAAAGTGCTAGGTGCGATTCGAATAGGAGACCATGTCAAAGTGGGAGCTAATTCGGTTGTACTTCGATCCGTTCCTTCTCATTCAACTGTTATTGGAATTCCAGGGAGAGTGGTGAAATCTGAAGGCATTCGAATACCGGAAGCCACCATGGATCACGCCAATATCTCCGACCCTATTGCTGATCGGTTTGACGTGATGGAACGGGAATTACGGGAACTTCGCAAACAAATAGAAAATTCTCAAGATTCTCAAGAAAAATCCTAATATGCCCCTCAGTGCACCCGGCTCAATTCAGGGGGCATTCTTTGCGAAGTGAGGTGTTGATTGATTCATACATTGTTAAGTTTTTGTAGGTTTATTCCGAAAAATAATACAGCATTTTACAAGAACTGAAAAAAACCACCACTGATGTCAACGTCAATGACAACCTTTGCTTCAGCTGAATTAGTAGGATGCTGAAGAACCCAAAATTTTCTGAAAGGTGCTGAACTATTAGGGAGCAATTCCCACAACCACGATCCGCAGGGTGTTCAAAAAGGCCCGTCCAGCAAGGCCGCAGGGGATTTGGCGAGCGGAGCGTACAATCAGTACGTGAGCACGACAAAGACCTGAGAACGCCGCTGGCGGACTTTTTCAACACCCGGCCAGGGAGGGTCTACCGGTGAGTATTACAAAAGGGAAAACTGCAAGAGTATCTGAAATCTTAAAAAATTATGAAAGCGATGGGCCTGGAATTAAAAATAATTTAGCCCGGCTCCTGATGCATGGTCGATTGGGTGGAACGGGTCGTATGGTGATTCTCCCTGTTGATCAAGGGTTTGAACATGGACCTGCTCGGAGTTTTGCTCCTAATTCTTTGGGGTATGATCCTCATTATCATTTTACCTTTGGGATTGAAGCTGGGTGCAATGCCTATGCGGCTCCTTTGGGATTTTTGGAAGCTGGGGCTGATACCTTTGCCGGTCAAATTCCACTTATTCTCAAATTGAATAACAGTGACTCTCTCCACGAAAGCAAAGATCCTTGTTCAGCGATTACCGGAAGCGTGCGGGAGGCTCTTCGCTTAGGGTGTTCGGCCATTGGGTATACTATTTATCCTGGGTCAGCTCATTCCCGTGAGATGTACCAAAACCTGAGAGAACTGACTCAAGAAGCGAAGTCCTATGGGTTAGCTGTTGTGGTGTGGTCTTATCCCAGAGGGGCAGGTCTCAGTAAACAAGGGGAAACCGCCATTGATGTTGTGGCGTATGCTGCTCAAATTGCTGCCCAGCTAGGGGCGCATATTATTAAAGTGAAAATGCCATCCAAGCATATTGAACAGGCCGCTGCCAAAAAAGTCTATGAAGCGGAGAAAATTCCCATTCGAACCCCGGCTGATCGTATTCGCCATGTGGTCCAAAGTACATTTAATGGGCGAAGGATTGTAATTTTTTCAGGGGGGGCAAAGGAAGAAGATCAGAAAATCTTTGATGAAGTACGAGCGATTCGAAATGGGGGCGGATTTGGTTCCATCATTGGTCGCAATTCGTTTCAGCGAAAAAAACCACAGGCTTTAAAGTTTATGGACACGGTCATGGGAATTTATGCTGGTGGGCGAAATCCAAAACGGTAAAAAATTTTAGACCAGGTCTAGAGTTTTTAAGGAGCAGCTTGGTAAACACTCTGGTGGTTCTTTTCTGAACCAACTTCATCCATTATGGGTAGAGCCCCCGCGCAATATGAGCCTTGGCGACTTGGTCAATGCCGGTCATCAAGGCAGCCAACCGCATACTCGTTTTCTTTTCTTTTGAAAAGGCCAATGTTCGGTGGAATGCTGAGGTGATAATATCGCGGAGCCGGTGTTGAATATCCTTTTCATCCCAGAAAAATCGTTGCACATCTTGCACCCATTCAAAATAGGACACAATCACCCCACCTGAATTGGCCAGAATATCCGGAATGGTAAAAATTCCCCGATCTGATAAAATTTCATCGGCTTCCAATGTAGTTGGGCCATTGGCCGCCTCAGAAAGTATTTGGCAATCAATGTGGGATGCATTGAGTTGAGTAATTTGTTCGGAGACGGCCGCAGGAATTAATATCGTACACGGAAGAGTTAAGAGTTCCTCATTGGTAACTTTGTCTCCTACATTGAGTTCGTGAAGCGGAGTTCCGAGTTGGGACGCCTCCAATATGGTTTTGATATCTAATCCCTGCGGATTATACAGCCCCCCCAAGTAATCACTGATTCCAATGACCTGAATGCCCTTTTCCTGCAATATTCTGGCGGTATGGGATCCGACATTCCCAAATCCTTGAATGACGGCGCTAATTTGCTTGGCGCCAAGGCCCAAGTGGCGTATTGCCTCAAGGGTGACTTCGACTACGCCCCGTCCCGTTGCCTCCTCACGGCCTAAGCTTCCCCCGATTGCCAACGGTTTCCCAGTGACCACTCCGGGAACGGAAAACCCAACTTGTTGACTGTATGTATCCATCATCCAAGCCATCACCTGCTGATTGGTGCCAATATCTGTGGCAGGAATATCCTTATCAGGACCAATGATGGGAAAAATTTCTGCCGCATACCGTCGGGTTAATCGTTCCAGTTCTCCCAACGATAATTGGTGTGGATTGACTCGTATTCCACCTTTGGCACCTCCATATGGGACTCCAGCCAAGGCTGTTTTCCAGGTCATCCACATCGCCAAGGCTGCCACTTCTCCCAAATTGACATCTGGATGGTATCGAGTCCCTCCCTTCGAGGGCCCTCGCGCAGAATCGTGTTGAACCCGATAACCCATATAGACATGCACTTCACCATTATCCATTCGAATGGGAAGACCAACCACCAAGGATCGCTGAGGTGTCTTCAAGCGTTCCCGAAGATTTGGATCAAGATTCATGGCCTCGGCGGCTTTATCGAACTGGTCTATGGCCAACTGGAAGGTTGGATGATCAAACTCAGAGATCATACCTGTACTCCTCGATGATTAACGAAACCCAAGGATCCGAACATATTCACTGTATCACCTTTTTTAGAAAAACGCCGAAGAATATGGTAAGAAATTTTTTTTGAAGAATGAATGAAAACTTTGACGACTTACTGGTTGCCTATCCGAAGTACCCTTAAAAATGAGTTGCCGGTCCTCAAAACGAGTTGTAAACTATCAAATGATAAATAACCTGTTGATGGAAGAATGATTTGATGAACCATGGTGCGCGCATGAAGTTCATAACAAGTATTGGGGTCGTGTTCATCAGCTTGGTCCTTTTTCCAGAAACCGGTCCGGCCAATTCTCCCGTATTCCGAATTGCCATGGATTTTGAGGCTCCCTTTTATTCCCCTCCCACTGCCCAATTGAATAGTGGTCAACCAGTTCAATGGTATAATCGGTCAGGAACGCCCCATACCATAACGCATGATGGGTGTGAACGAGGGAGAAGGTGTGCTTTTGAATCAGGGGCTATTCTCCCGAGAGGGCAGTTTTCAGTGCCATCCTTGGCCCCAGGTCGCTATCCCTACCACTGTAGTATCCATCCGTTTATGCGGGGCTTATTGGTTGTGTCAAAACCTTCCCTGTCACCTCAATTTTCAACAGAATTATAATCGTTTTTGGTTTTTCTTCTTTATATCTTCAATATAGTCCACACTCATCAGGTACAAACCATGAGGGGGCGCAGTTTTTCCTGCCTTTCGACGATCTTTCAGTTCTAAAATTTCCTTCATTTGGATAGGTGGCCTTTTTTGGAGCCCCACCTCCGACAAGGTCCCCACAATTGAGCGCACCATTTGCTTCAAAAAGCGATCGGCCGATATTTGGATCCAAATGTGAGAACCGTTTTGAATAAGGTTGAGGTTTTGAATTGTACAATGAGGGTTTGTATTATCGGTAGGGGAATTTTCAAATGAGGAAAAATCATGCTGCCCCAGTAAATATGAGGCGCCTTGTCGCATGAGTGAGACGTCCAAAAGCTTGGGCACATGCCATACTCGGAGGCGATCGAGAACTGGTTTTACGGGAGAGTTACAAATTCGATATTCATAATGTTTGGTGGTGGCATGGTACCGCGCATGAAAATCATCAGGAACCTCCTCGATATCTTTAGCCCCGATATCTTGAGGTAGGATTCCATTCAACGCTCGTAACCACTCTTTGGAATTTCGACTCTTTTCGGCTCGAAAACTTACCACTTGGCCGAAGGCATGTACTCCGGCATCGGTTCGCCCAGCTGCGATGACCGTGATGGTTTCTTGGGTTAATCTTCCTAAGGCTTCTTCCACTTGTTGCTGAATGGTTGGCTGATCTAGTTGACGCTGCCATCCAGCATAGACAGTGCCATCATATTCCAATGTCAATTTGTAGGTTGGCATTCAGTCGTGAGAGAAAGACAACAATCCTGGGGTTAATGAATTCCTCAGGAGGAAATTGATGGGTAGTGGGATTTTAGATATATTTGGATCCCATCAAAAATTCCTTCGGCCATGCGTGATTGAAATTCTGAAGTTCTGATTCGCTTTTCCTCGGTGGGGTTAGACACAAAGGCCACTTCTGCCAGAATTCCCGGCATGGTGGTAAAACGAAGAACATAAAAAGGGGCAGTTTTTACCCCATGGTCTTTGACCTTCCTATAGTGTTTTTGCAACTTTGCCATAATCGATTTTCTCGTGGTCCAGGCAAAATCTCGAGAATCTTCAATTTTTTGATCAATGATTTTATCGGCCAAGATGAATTGCCAATCAGGAGAATCATCTTCTAAAGGGGTGCCATTTTCTCGAGCGGCTACTTCCAAGGCTCGCGGGTCACTAGCTTTTCCAAAATGGTACAGTTCAAGGCCTTTAATTTTTTTTTGGGGATGAGAATTCACATGAATAGAGATAAATAAGTCAGCTTTTTGAGTATTGGCTAACTCTACACGTTTCTCTAAGTTGACAAAATTATCTTTTTCCCTGGTTAAGAGAACGTGCGCACCCAATCGTTTGGAAATAATACGTTTTAATTTTTTCGCAATTTGAAGAGTGATACGTTTTTCCTGGGTTCCTTTTTTCCCAATAGCACCAGGATCTTTTCCCCCGTGACCGGGATCCAGTACAACCAATAAATCCTTAGCTTGTTTGGTCCGTGGAGTATCAGGTGGTGGTGTGATAGTCGTTTGTGTTGGAGGAGCACTTTTTTTCTTGGTGGGAGAAACTTCTTTCTTCTGGACAACCCATTTCGGCTTTTGTTCCTTTTTGACAGAACCCTTTTTCTTTTTGACCACCTTGGGTGGCTGCGGGGTAGATTTGGGAAAGAGATCGAGAACTAAACGGTGAGGTCTGGTCAAGGTTTGGAGTTGATATCGATCGAAAACCTTGAGGTCGATGGTGAGGCTGAGTACCTGTTTTTTGGATACAGATATTGAAACTCCCTTGGGAAAAGTTTTCCACTTTAATTTCTTTCTGGCTTTTTTACTGAGGATCGTTTTGGAGAGTTGCACCTGTACCGTTTTGGCTTTTTTCTTTCGCTTTTCGGATACCTGAGGGCGGGATGGTAAATCGAGGACCAGACGACTGTATGTTGGATGTTTGTGGAATCGTAAGTTTTTGACTATTTTAGGGGAACGTGAAGATGATTTTTTCCCTTTCCTGGCAATGAGATGTACGTAGGGCTGCAGGGAGGAGACTGTCGGAAAAATAGGGGTGTGAGGAAAGGGAGCACCCCAGCCCGAAGGAGGTCCTAACCAGAGAACCGACAAGCAGAGAAGGATGGTTCGAAGAAAGCCGAGTATAAGCATATGCACTTATGTATGTTTTTCTCAGAAAGGTCGGCTCTTGTCAAGATAAGTATAAGTAAACTAAAGAAATGCATAACAGTAGGTCCTTCTGTACAGGTTTTCTAAAACACCATGCATGTGATTATTGATGGATATAATCTTCTTGGAGTTCGAGGGTTTCTTGTACCAGGGACCAGGGGGGATATTGAGGTATTTCGGGAAAGCCTCGTTCAGGACCTCAGTCGTTATTCACAGACAAAAGGGCATGCGATCACGATCGTGTTCGATGCATGGAAAATTCGGGGTGGGTCTGAATCTCTGGAACATCGTCACGGGGTTCAAGTTATTTTTACCCGGGAAGGGGAAAAGGCTGATGCGGTCATTCAACGGTTGATTCGTGAAGGGGAAGACACCTATGCGGTGATTACCTCTGATCGAGAAATTATTCGTACTGCTCAAACCTATGGAGCGTTGGCCATGACTTCAGGGGAGTTCCAAACAAAATTATATGAGGCGTTGAAAAGCAGGAGCACACGGCGAGGTAAAAGTTTGATGGGTCCGGAATTCCATGAAAAAAGTGAAGGAGACATAGAGCCCATGAGAAAAAACAAGAAGGGCAATCCCCGAAAACTTCCGAAAGCCCTACGGACGCGACAGCGTCGACTTAAGGGATTTTAAAAAGACGTTTTGTGTTGGCCACAGTGGTGCTGGCCACGGTTTCGTAGCTGATGGGACCATGTTGTGAATGAATTTCTTGAATTTTTTCCGCAACGAATTTGACATGGGCAGGTTCATTTCTCTTTCCACGAAAGGGAACCGGGGTCAGGTATGGGCAGTCTGTTTCAACCAAGATGCGGTCAAGGGGAATCGTAGCAACAATCTCTCGAAGAGGTTTGGCGTTTGGAAAGGTAATGACTCCTGAAAATGATATAAAAAAGCCAAGATCAAGAGCTTCCTTGGCAAGCCAGCTATCTCCAGAAAAGCAATGAAATACTCCACCGATGGTCGAGGCTTCTTCTTTTTGAAGAATATGAATGGTGTCTTCTTGAGCTTCTCGCGTATGAATCACAAGAGGTAAGGCCAACGATTTAGCCAATTGAATTTGTTCTTGAAATCGCTGTCTTTGGATTTCTCGTGGGGAATGATCATAATGGTAATCGAGGCCGATTTCTCCATAGGCCAGAACTTTAGGGTGTTGTGAGAGCTGACGGAGCTCTTCATACCAGGAATCTTCAATATGGCGGGTTTCATGAGGATGGACCCCGACCGTTGCATATACATGGGGGTGCTTGTCCGCAAGTTCCACGGCTGCTCGGCTGGTGTCTAAATCACATCCAATGGTCACCAAGGCTTCAATGCCGATCTCCTGAGCTCGTGAGAATACGTCTGAGCGGTCAGGATCAAATCGGGGGTCATCTAAATGAACATGACTGTCAATAAGCATAAAGGTCCTCTGATGCTAAGATTCAAAATCTAGCATATTTACTGGGTAGAAAGAAGTCCGGCCTGTTCAAGACTAGTGGCAGGGTAAAAAAATATTAAAATTTAGTAGGTAGTCTCGTGGATTTTGATACGTATTTGTTTCACCTTATTCATGGATGGGTAGGCCATTGGGAGAATGTCGACTGGGCTATGATAGAAATTTCCCAGGAAAGCAATGTATTTATTCCCGTTATGTTAATAGTGGGTTATTGGGTGTGGACCAAGCGAAGAGAAGCCATTTGGATTGCCCCCTTATTGGTTGGAGGGGTGGGACTATCTGACTTTTTGGGTGGACAATTAAAACACCTCCTTGCTCGGCCACGGCCATGCCAGATTTTTGGAAATATCACCGAACTCGTTGGATGTGGCGAGTCGTTTAGTTTCCCATCTAATCATGCATTGAATTCGGCCACTGCTGCCGCCTTTCTATCCATGTTGTATCCCTCCACGAAATGGGTGTGCTGGTCTATTGTTGGTGGTATTGGCCTGTCCCGAATATTTCTGGGCGCTCATTATGTGACCGATGTGATTGGCGGGTGGGCGATTGGAGGATTGATTGGGGTGAGCTTGGCCTGGGGCGTCCTCGGTTGGACTCGTTTCTCATCCATCCAACCGGTGAAGGATAAAGAGAACAGGTAATGTTTGGGCACCTCTCAAAACCGTCCTTTTCCGTGATGGCGGCGTCAGCCTCGTGCTCCCAGCCTCCGGCGCGCACAAACATGGTGCTCTTCGCACCGTGCGCCCTCATGTATTCGCCTATACACTGCGGTTTTCCGCGCGCAACTTCCTTGCCCTCACAAAAAAATCCTGGTTTTTAGAGGTGCCCTTATGAGTGTTAATGAGAATGGGAAGTTGAGATTTCCATTTCATCGCCATTGCTGGCAATATCATTCAGGTTACAATGAATCGTTTCTTGTTGGGAGCATTGCGTTTCCAATTGAATAGTCAAATGGTGAATACCAAATTCAGAAGCCACCGTTTTCCGAATAATTCCCAGCATGTCATCTTTGAGATGGGTATTCTCCTGCTCCACCATCACGTGGCATGTCAACATGACTAAACGGGGTTCAACCGCCCAAATATGTAAGTCATGAACATTTTTCACCCCTTGAACTTGTTCAATGGCTTGAATGACATGTGAGGTTTTTATTCCTGGGGGAGTTGATTCGAGGAGGATATCCAAAGATTCCCGAAATATTGGCCACGCGCCACGAATGATTACGGCCACGATCGCTAAGCTAATGAGGGGATCGAGAATTGTCCATCCAGTAAAAAGAATACCGACTCCACATGCTGCAACGCCCAGGGAAACCCAGGCATCGGCTAACATATGCCAAAACGCTCCCCGAATATTTAAATCATCCTGAGCCCCGTGTTTTAATAATAATGCCACTGCTAAGTTGGCTGAAAAACTTACGAGGGCAATCACAATAATCCATCCGCCTGGGATCGGAACTGGGGTGAGAAGTCGAGTGAACGCGACATAGGCCAACACTCCAGCTGTTAACAAGAGGATAAACCCATTGGCAAAGGCGGCAATAATTCCTGCCCGATGATATCCAAAGGTTCGGGTTTCCGTCGCCGGTCTAGCCGCCAGAATATGGGCATAGAGTGCAAGAAAAAGGGCTCCCTGATCAATGAGGTTATGACCGGCATCGGTCATGAGCCCAATACTGTTAATGAAGTACCCACCAATAAATTCGAACCCAATAATCAGGGCATTGATACCCAAGCCAACATAGAGTCGGAAGGTGAGTTTCTTATGGTTAGAGGGGGAAGGATTCATCCTATTCAGTGTGGCATGAACTCCACCTTAGGGCAAGAAACGGAGTAGCAAAGAAAGCAAGGGCTGGTTTGGATTCATCAGGAAAAAATTTGATGGCGAAAGGGAGGGGGGAGCTATTAAAAATGAGGGACCGCATAAGCAGGCCCCTCATTTAATGTACACATCATTGACTCATTGACTGAATACTTACCCTTCTCTCAAAGCCTCAACTCGAGATTCGATGGGAGGGTGAGTAGAGAATAGTTGCATAAAACTACTGGTTTGTCCTGAGATTTTCATGGTGGCGAGGGCATCATCTTTTCCATACTGAAATTGTGTGCCTTTCACCCATCGATCAATAGTCTGCAAGGCGGAGATCATATTCTCCTTGCCAACGGTATTTCCAGCAAAGCGATCTGCAGCAAATTCTCGTCGACGTGAAAACCAGCTAATGGGAATCGTGGCCAAAAAGGATAAGACAATCTGTAAAAGGAAGAAGACCGCAAATCCTAGGATGGCATTTCTTTCGGCAACATGCCGAGAAACCATTCGGCTAATGAAATAGACAAATGTATTCATTAATCCTGCTAATACAGTTGTCGTAAACATATCACCGTTATACACATGACCCATTTCATGAGCTATGACTGCGCGAACTTCGTTCTCCTTCATGTGTTGAATTAAACCAGTTGATATCGCCACCATTGAGTTATTTTTGGAGGGCCCAGTAGCAAAGGCGTTAGGGTCAGGGGCTTCGTAAATCCAGACTTCTGGTGTTTTAATTTCCAGTCGTTGAGCGATTTTGTGGACTGTGTCAAATACAAGGCGTTCTGCAGGACTCTGAGGATCGGTAATTTGAACCCCATGAATCATTCGTTTGGCAATAAATTTTGACATGCCCAAACTTAAAAAGGCTCCTCCAAATCCAAACATCCCAGCCCAAATTAAATCTCCTTGATTAAAGGACCCGCGTAAATCAATGCCAAGTATGGGAAGAACGAAATTGATAATGATGGGAATGGTAATGGAAAGGGTGACAATGATGAGTATATTCGATAATAAGAGTAACCCTATCCCTTTAAACTTTTTCATGTTTAATCTCCTTCAATGTACACTTACGCGACTGCAGTTTTCTGAAAATTTGGAAACCATGTTTTCGGAGTACCTAGATTTTCTTTATTGATTATACTCTATCGCCTTTTCTTGCCAAATGTGAAATATTCGAAAGCATTCCTTAACATCTTGATATATAATACTAATTTTCAAAGAGTCAAGATGGGATGAGTGGTAAAGAAGTGGATCTTTTATAGTCGATACTCTACTTTTTTTGGAAACTCGTCTTGTTGAGAAAGGCATGAAAACCCGTTAATGGAAATTGACATATCATGAATGATGGGGGTTTCAAGAAAGTCCTGATTTTTCTCAGTTTCTTTTGGGTTTTTGGGATAGATCCAGTAGGATTTGGGGAAGACTCTCTTCCTTCTTTAGAAAGGAAAGGCCAGGAGCACATCCAAAGGTTTGAGGTCCATCTGGAGAGTTATATTTTTTTACCTTCCCGTCTTCAGGTACAGATTGATATTCCTGTTGAAATGACCCTCATGAATGACTCGTTTTTAGTCCCTCATAATTTTGTATTGGAGAACTCTGAAAAAAAAGTTTATCTTGAACAACAAGTTGATGCGGGTGAACAAGCCGTTATCCAATTCACCCTGACACAGCCAGGTGTATATTCTTTTTATTGTGACAACCAGTTTCTATTTTTCCCCTCCCATCGTGAAGAAGGAATGGTAGGAACCATTGAAGCCTTATAGGATTTGGCCTTATGCATGATTCTTCCTGGGAATTTTTTCTCTTACATGACGTCTTAAAGAAGGTGTCGCGGTCTTTTTATTTGACTCTAGCCATTTTACCCGATCCCGTTTCTCGGCAAGTGGCCTTGGCCTATTTGTTTGCACGAGCCGCGGATACGATTGCCGATACGGGGCAGGTGGATAGAAGTGCTCGTCTCTTATGTCTGCAACAATTTAAATCTCAATTTCTCCGTGAAAATTTGAGTTTTGATGAAATTGGGGCTGTCCAAACCATGATGGCGCCTCTCCAAAGCCACCTAGGTGAACGAACCTTACTGGAGAACCTTGAACCCTGTTTTCACATGCTGCAAACCTTTTCGTCAGAAGATCAGGATGCGATTCGAAATTTATTACCGATTCTCATTGGCGGAATGGAAATGGATTTGACTGTGTTTCCCGGTGACCATCAATCTACCTTGACCGCTCTTTCGACCATGGCTGAGTTGGATAAGTATGTCTATGCCGTCGCCGGATGCGTGGGAGAATATTGGACAGATATGATGTTTGCTCATTTACCAAGTATGCGTCATTGGGATCGGGAATCAAAAGTTCGAATTGGGATTCGTTTTGGGAAAGCGCTCCAATTAACAAATATTCTCAAAGATTTACCAAAAGATCTTCGAAGAGGACGTTGCTATATTCCTTTGTCAGAATTAGAGCAAGTGGGTCTGCAGCCAAAGGACTTGTTGGATAAACGCAATTTAAAAAAACTTGCACCGGTGATTAAAAGGTTAGTGGGTGTGACGCTGGCCCATATGGATCAAGGATGGTTTTATACGTTATCGATTCCGAGGTTGGAAGTTCGTTTACGATTGGCCTGTATGTGGCCAATTTTAATTGGTCTGCGAACATTGCAAGTGTTGACGACTGAGGGAAACCTTTTGGATCCTGAAGCCCGACATAAGGTATCACGATGGCAGGTGTATAGGATTGTGTTTTCTACAGGACTCACAGCGGCTAGTACCTATGTGGGTACCTCCTATTTTGGCCATTTTCGAAAATCTCTTGGGTAGCCTAACCCCTTGAAGATTACTCGGTCCTGGGGCCCACAATTTTTTCCCCTTTTTTGAAAACCGAATAAATGGCTTGGGTCGGACAGGCATCTAAACAAATTCGACAGGTTTCCATACACCGAGATTCATCGAATTTGTAGGGGGGAGTGGATATCCACGAACCCGTTGGGCATACGGGGATACATACGCCATTATGAGTGCAACGATCGGGATGACGGACCAAATGATCTCTTGAAACCATCATAGGTTTGACTCCTTCAAATAAGGCTCCAGAAAACATTTCAAGCATGTTGGCAGGTCTGCGCATGCTAAGATTTCCAATCTTTCACTAACGTAAGAATTCGTTGTTTTAATTCGGGTATCTGTTCAAGGTTGTTCTGAATGGCACCAAGAATATTTTCGAGACGAGCATTGCGCGCTGCCTCTTGATCAACTTCAGTGAGTTGATCTAATGATTGATAGGCCTCCTGGTGAAACGGTTCCAAGATAGATCGAGCGACCTTCAGCCCATCCGTTACATCACGAGGTTCGACCGTTGGGCTTGAGGTCAAAAG
>CAZKRH010000197.1:0-2409 GCA_964555115.1 uncultured Nitrospiraceae bacterium
CGAACGATCTGGTCCAAACCAGGAGGGCGACAGGCTGATTTTGCACTGGATAAAGAAGACTGTGAACTCAACCAGGGGCTTAAAACCATCCCGGGAGTCAGTGAATTTGCCATGGTCGACGTCTGTCTAGAAAAAAAGGGATGGATGCGTATTGAGGAACCTATCTGATAAATCCTTTTTGAGTTCTGACTCTTCGCATCCCCTACTACCGACACTTCCAACCCGTTTACTTTATGTGTCATGTGACCGTTTGTTCTCTTGACCATAAAGAATAGTCCCTTTTACTCCTCTCTTGGGACACTCATCTATTCTACACACACCTGGCAGATAGCCGCACCGGGGTAGAGATCTCGCCAGTAAACAAAAAAAAGCCTTCCGTCCTGAAATGTTTCGATTTCAGAACGGAAGGCTCAAGAGAGAACGTGGAACTTCTATTCTTACTGCCCCTTGATGGTGGAGTACCGAACGTTGGATCGTGAAGCACGGGATCGTTGGCTCGGATTCTTCAAACCGGGGAACGGATTCAACGCGACTTTCCGCCAAGTCGAACCTTGGGCAGCTTCCAATCGCAAGGTTTCCCCTGCTTTATTGGTTAACATAATATTTCCGGCATCATGGAACACTGACATGAGGATGCCAACATTTTGATCTTTGTGCCCAAGTGTGAGCGTGGGCTCCCAAGCGGTTCCTAAATTTTTAATGGCTAAAGAAGAGATACTTTGGCCTAATCCACCCGTGACGGTGATGGCAGGTTGATTTTCCGACACAAAACTCAGATCGATATGTCCACGATCACTTTTGCCCATATGGAATTTTGGCAAACCATCTTGATCAGAAGTGAGTGTGGCAATGGTTTCATTTTTTTCATTGAACAGCACAAGGTGTTTGACTGACACGGAGTCGAGGATCATATGGGGAGAGGGTTCAGCCTCTACCGTCATTCCAACAGCAAACACCTGAAATAACGCCGCGCCCACAAATCCACCACATAGTGACAAAAACGGTACCGTCCAGGGAAACTTACGCATAGAGATCCTCCTCCTTAAAAATCAATTTACTATCTCCTCGGCACATTTCCCCTTCTCCTTGCCTCCTTTTTGCAGTCCTCCCCAAAAACTCATTAACCCAGGAAAGAGAATGCCACTTAATCTATTGTTTTTAAACATATAATTTGAAACAATCCTGAAATATCCCACCCTGATAAAACCCTTTTTTTCTTGAAAAAATCAAATATGTCACCATCAATAAATGATAGGTATTTATACCAATATACATGAATGCTGTTACCAACAGGCACAAAGACTTTGAATTCCTGACGAACTCAAACCAAATACCATTCTGGGAAACTCCTTTGTCATAACAGAGAATGGGGAGAGCAAAGAAAACCAATTTGGGAGTAGATGGAGCAGTCTGAATTTGATACAACAATCTAGATCTGGTAAATGATGAGTTGCCAACCTCACACATTTCAAGAACGTTATGTTCTGAATTGATTTTCACCAAATCCTATTTTAATCACCAACCCCAACCACCTACGAGTCTTTCCCTCTTTCCCCTGTTTTGCTATAACTTCCTTCTATGCCTCATAGTCAAAGATTCCTTGCCATACTTTCACTTGTCCTGACTTCGCTATTCTTTACGCCTTTGACCTTACTAGGTGATTCTGGTTTTGTACTATGGGAGAAGGGAACTTCAAACTTTATCAAAGCAGCCTGGCACATCCGTGAGAACTATGACACGCTTGAAAAATGTGATGAGGCTAGAAACGCAGCCTTTAAAGAAGCAGTAGTCTTTATAGAAACCTATAAAACCAACCATGCTCCCGGCATGAAATTAACTGTCAATCATGAACAAACTCAGTACGTGACGACCGAGCCCGTTGGGCGAGTCTATAGTTGGGTACATCTTTCCTTCCATTGTATACCGGGTGATAGAGATCCCCGTAGGTAATCTACCCGTGATTTAAAAGGGGATATTGCTAATCTAAGTTCTGTTGA
Source organism: uncultured Nitrospiraceae bacterium (assembly GCA_964555115.1). Taxonomy (GTDB): domain Bacteria; phylum Nitrospirota; class Nitrospiria; order Nitrospirales; family UBA8639; genus CAZKRH01. The sequence goes on from CAZKRH010000197.1 coordinate 1,998, forward strand.
AAATCGGAGGGGTGGTCGAGTGGCCGAAGGCGCCGGTCTTGAAAACCGGAGTGGTGCAAGCCACCGTGGGTTCGAATCCCACCCCCTCCGCCATAAAGTCTTGAAATATAAGGGAAATTTAATTTATCCTGTCGGGAACCCGCGAACCCCCGGTCCCACGCGGGGTTTGCGCGTTCCGGATTTTCTCTGGTGTGGCCAGAGAGACAATTGATTTCCTCCTGAAGGGATTTTTCCTCCATTTTTCTCTGCTCCGATTTTTCCCGGTCGCTTCCGTGGTCTCACGTGACACCGAGAGAATTTTTCCCTCATTTTCAGGCCACATCATGACCCGTTTCCTCTTTCTCTCCGGTCGCATCCGACAAATGGATTTCTTGTCCTTTCCTGCCTTCATGACTGCCAGCACGGACGGGAC
>CAZKRH010000198.1:0-1628 GCA_964555115.1 uncultured Nitrospiraceae bacterium
CATAGCTTCGGTTTTGGAAACCCCGACTTTTTCACAGATGTTGTTGGCAATGTCCGCTTTTCTCATGATTTCTCCATCCTTGAAACTGACCTCCTTGGGAATTGATCATCGCAATGACAACTTGTCGTTCGGTGACATTCACTTCCACACCACTCACCCCAAATGACGCAATAGATATGAGAGGGTCAGCATCCCTCTCTCCCACCTTCAAATTTTTGAGGGAAAGTTCTGCTCCATTCAGGGAAAAAGCGGGTGGGTCCTGACTGGCATCCAAGGCATAATCGGTTCGCACGGTGAGAACCCCATCCGTAATCGCGAAGGGAAATTCTTCTCTCACATATTGCCACATACTTGGAAGCTGAATTCCATTGATGGCCAATGTTCCACGTAAACGTAATGGGTTTAATGCTAACGTGCCTTCCCATTCCAAGCTATCGCCATCTCCAATTTCTGCTTTGAGAGAATAGGAACTTTCTCCATCAGGTTGGGTTGAGAAATTTTTCAATGAAAAATGAATGGGGACAAGATACGCATGAAAGGGATCAGGTTTTGAATAATCATGAAATTCCAACAACCCTTGTTGAATTTCAAACAATTCAATGTGAACTTGTGAAGCCTCTTTTTGGTTTTCCGAACCGGATACACTTGGCGAAGTCTTCGCACTAGGAGGGTTAGGCTCTCCCTGGTTGGCCAAATCTGAAAAATTGAGGTGTCCATCTGGACGAACAATCAATTGGCCAAAAGGAAGGAGCAGGCGAACTTCTTTTAAGGTAAGAACACCCTTGACAAGGGATATCAATTGGATATTAAAGAAAAATTCTTCAAAGCCCACCAAGGGCTCATGGTGTTTATCTTGAATTTCAAATCCTTTGACCGATAAGGACAGTTCATATGGATTAAAAGCCACCTCTCGCACAAATGCCTGCACACCCAAGTTTTGTTGTATCTGCCCAATAATTTGCGATTGGATAATCAGGGGTGCGATGAAAAACCCGGATACCGTATAGACCAGGGTCACAACCCCCAAAAAGATTAGAATTTTTTTACCCATGTACACCCCGTATTGGCAGAATGCCTACCTGGCAATTCGGACCAGAGCATATAGAAATTTCAAAGTATGGTCCACTGATTCATGGATCCATCTTAGAAAGTTGACCCTAGAATTCATGGTCGTGTAAGGTTCTCAGGGATTTCAGACTGTAGGGGAGGAACACATAAATGGTGAACGAACAAATTATGAAAGCTTATCTTGACATTGAACAGGCCATGCAGCACTACAACACGGTCTTGAATGAATATCTCGCTTCATTACATACCGACGAAAGTGCCAATGCCAAAAACATTCAACGCATGACCGCTGGCACCAAAGCCATGCAGGATAGCAGTGGAATTTACCTATCTTATGCGAAATTTGTGGCCTATGGAATGCCTGAAAGTGAGGATTTGATTGAGGAGGATGATTTACAAACCTAACGGCTGCTAGGACAATTTTACTATTTTTTACCCGCCTGCCTGTTCGCTATTCTTCTTATTACCCTGATAAAAATGGTCGGGGCGAGCCGATTTGAACGGCCGACCTCTCGCACCCCAAGCGAGTGCGCTACCGGGCTGCGCTACGCCCCGACGAG
>CAZKRH010000199.1:0-1850 GCA_964555115.1 uncultured Nitrospiraceae bacterium
AGGACGACCGAGTTTTTTCGCAATCCGACACCAGGGAACAGCTAAGACAGCGGGCAATTGTTGGGCAGGATTGTGAAGGTCTTCCCACACATAGCCATGGGCGGTGAACGAGAGCACGCGAAATGCTGAGCGACAGGTCTCAGGATCGTCTTGGAGAATTTCAGGAGGCATCAGAAACTCTTGTTGGTTGATCCAATGACGAAGTTGCCGTGCGGTCAGAAGTTTAGGAAGTTCCGTTCGTAGGTGTTCTAGTGCAGGGAATTGTGGTAGTCTTTCTCCCGGATCCTGAGCTGGCAGAAATCCTCGATCCTCAGATATGTCAAACTGAGTGAAGTCAAACAGGTTGGGTGTCGCTCGCTTCATAAAAAGACTCCGTTAATCAGCTTTTATGTGTTATTTTTTCATCCCCCCTGAGTCCTCGACAACCATCCTTCGATCCATTCACTTCTGTCCTGTCTTCTTCTTTGAATCTACCCATGTATCGGAATGGAGCTTCGCCTGCTTAAAGGGGAGAAGCCATGAGATTCCTGCGAGTATTGTCAACGTAAGCCAGATGTGGCTGAGTGGACATGTGGGGCGCACAGCGTAATCCCTGACAAATCAATGGATTTTCTCCAGGCAAATTGTGTGCTCAGTGTGGGATTTTCCTTAGGTTAACAATCCCTAAAAAGGGCTGGGCAGATAAAGACCAACCTTTTGACTCTCCTTGATTTTCCAATACCTTCTAGGGTGATAAAAACCTTCCAATAAAATCATAACAACAATTCTGGAAAATGGTAAGCCTGTATGGTCAATAAACCCATCCATATTGCGGTATTAAAAAACTCCAGTTTTTCAATGGGGATGAATTTAAAGAAGGGACGGCCACATATGGGATCTTGACCTTATCTTTCACCATCCGTACGCTCTCCTGTCATGTGGGATATTTTCTCGTCGTGTAAAGGGCTATTCCAGCCCCCACTGGTCGTTTGAATTTTTTGACCATACGGGGTCAAAAGTGCACAGGATTTGGATGATGCACCATACAAGCCAGGGTTTCCCATCAAAAGAATTTGGCCAGAAATGGGCCAACGACGATGAAAAGGGGGTGGAAGTGTTTTTAAGTTCTTTCTCGCCCCAAAATCCCGTTTGCTTGTCCTCTTCCCTTGAGTGTTCGGACAGAGCCTAATGCAGGTGTAGGTTATTCATTGGCCGGAAGAAAGGCCGATTGACGGAGCACACGCCCATGGACGAAACGACCCCATCTCAAGAACAGAACCTTGCGGGAATGCGGAAGCTGTCGCCAAAACGCAATACGACACGTGCCGAAAGCGCCGAAGCGCTGGTTGCCGAGCAGTTGGCGCATTTTGGCATTGATGCCGATAGCGAGTACGGACAAATTCTCGCCCGGGTGACCCAACGCCTGTACGAATCACAAGCCGACTTTGAATTGTTATGGAATCTGACGCTCACAACCATCGGCGAACTCGATCGCAGTGATCAAATCGCCTACTTCAATGCTAAGAAGTTCCTTTCCTTCCAACTGGCCAAATTGCTGGACACACTGCAGAACCCATTTCGGCGAACGTACCAGGCACTGGATTACCACCCGTCCACTCGGGCGACCAAGGGACCGTACGCCGTCTTCGATAACGTCACCGCACTTTTTTCGGCCACACCCGTGATCGCCCGAACGGCGACGTATATCTACGCCTGCGCCGAGTGGATCGAAGATGCATTCAAGGGTAAGGAACTTCTGCTGGAGATCTATTCCCGATTATTGAATCCCACATCGGTTTCTCTGGCGAATTTTATCGTCGATCTCGAAGCCGGACCCTATGCCGATCAATACTTCGCATGGAACTTTAGCA
>CAZKRH010000200.1:0-3695 GCA_964555115.1 uncultured Nitrospiraceae bacterium
GCCTTAGGCTTTTTGGTCTTCACACTCAATATAGGCCTGTATGGATGGATTTTCAGAAAGGGCATCAAGAAAAGCTGACAAGGCAGGATGGTTCTTGACCGTCTCATTTCTTGACGGGTATAGTCTGCTTCCGAATACAGGTATTCCTAAAGTCTTCACACGACAGGATAAAAATCGTCAACATGGCTGATCCTTCTTTGGAACATAAAAAACTTGGGATTTTACTCTCCACCGGGGCCGGTCATCCCAATGTTCAAACGGTGACGAAGTTAGGTGAGGAAGCCCTCGCCTCGGGAGTAGACCTGTATCTCTACCTCATTGATGAAGGGGTCCAGAACCTAAAAAATCCCCAACTTCTCCAACTTGCGGCATCAGGGGCCAAGTTTTTTGTATGTGCCTATGGATGCCAGCAACATAATGTTTCAACGGAAGGCTATGGCAAGGAAATCAGCTTTTGCGGATTGGTCATTCTTTCCAATATGATCAATGGCTGTGATCGTTTCGTGGCTTTTAATTAATCCCCTGGTTTGTTCTCCCTTCCTTGTTCTCTATTCCTAGACTTTCCCCCATTGTGCTTACCCATGTATAATGGTGAACATCCCAAAATGCTCACCTTCAACTGGCCATCTCTATGAGTCCAAAAGACGACCACCCGCCCAATAAACCTCAGAAGACAAACTTGGAGAGAGATTATTTAAGAAACGTGAAACTCCAACAGGCCAATCGTATGCGAAAAAGAATTCAGGAAGTAGAAAAGACTCGCCCACCAAATCCGGATACCGAGACCTTAGGGAATTCCAACACCAAACCAAATCCGAACGAACTCAGGGAAAAAATGGCAGGCAGGTAAGCTAAGAAGAGAAAGTTGTTCGACGATACCCATATAACATCGTGATATTGATTCGTCGACACGTATACTCATCACGAAAGGCACAATGATCGGTTTCGTGAAACAGGTCTGAATTAAAAATGACAGCACGATTTTCTCGATAGGGCACTTTGACAGCCTGAGCACCCTGTTCCTTCAAAAACTCACGGATTTTTGGCTGAAATTGCGTGCTATTATAATCCTTAAAGTTCCACTCTTTTGGCGCTTCTTTATCCCACACGACCAACCCACTACTCTCTGGATCTTGATTGGCTTCATTGGCGGTAATCCAAAAATTGACATTGACAGCTGCAGCATCCGCATGAATATTCAGCCCTTTCATTTGACTGTCTTGTTTAAAGGCCCATGCCTGCGCTAACCGATGGTTTCCAAAAATTCTCGGAAAACGTAGACGCAGTTCTTCTGAAATTTGCAAGAGCAGGGGCGAGGAAAATCCCTCACCTAACATGGCACCAATGTAGCCATTTTCGTAATCCTTTTTCCAAATGGTCGACTCCCAACAAAATTGTCGAAGTGCTTGCAAAGCCTCTTGGGTCAACAGCGAATCCACATACATAATTTCTGGATGGGTAGCAGAATAGCGCCGTTCGATATCGTCTACATCTAATCCAGGGTGCAACGCGCCCTTCGGCAAAGCCGGGCTATCCGCAAAATGAATAATTTGATTAAAGGAGGGAGCAAGCAATGCGGCCTTTCGAGAACCTAGGGTCACACGAAGAGAATCTCCAGGAGAAATTGTAGCCTGACGATATAATTCGTGCACAGCCTCCATGTAAGGCACATGTTCGGTTTTGAGTCGATTGTGGGCCATGAGGTATTGAAGCTGTTCAGCATCATGTTTGAGGCGAGGCGTGGACACAGCAGACAGCACTATTGGCCCTTATGGTTTTGGATCCATTCAGCAGATTGACGAAATGACTGGAAAGCCAAATCAAGTTCCCCTTTCCACAACCGCACCAATCCTAAACTATGATGAGCCTTTCCATATTGGGGATTGATACGAAGAGCTTGCCCAAAGGCCTCGGCAGCTTCATCCAGCTGTCCTTGCTCCTGTAACGCAATACCCAAGTTACAATGAGCTTCGGCATGTTGGGGATTGACTTCTAAGGCGCGACGATACGTCTCAACGGCATCAGTCAACTTCCCCTGTTCCTTCAACACCACACCTAAATTATTATAACCACTCGCCTCTCCTGGTTTGAGTGTGATGGCCTGTTGATAAGCACCAGCCGCTTGATTCAGATCTCCTTTCTCTCGAAACGAATTCCCCAAATTCCCATAGGCCTCTGGGTAATGAGACTTCAGAGCAATCGCCTGCTGATAGGCTTGTATCGCCTGATCGGATTGCCGAAGCGCCTGATGAACCAAGCCCAAATTAAAAAAGTATTGAGGGTTTTGATCATTCACATGGATAGCCTGATCAATGAAAGTGTGGGCCTGAGAAAAATTATTGGACTTATAGGCAATCACACCCTAGAGATGTAAACTATCAGCATGTTGAGGTTGAGCTTGGAGAATCTGCTCGTAGAGATTCTTCGCGTGCTGTAACTGACCACGCTGATGAAAGCCAAACGCCTGTTGAAACCAATCCCGTAGTTCAGGCGAATCGTGTGATCCACCCCCTTGGCCTTTAGGGTTTTTCTGCTTTCGTCGTTCCGCTCGATTCATGGTCACTCGATCTTCTCTAAAAAGATTCCTCTAGTTTTTTTCACTCTGGGAAAAATCACATTCGGCCGGATCCATATCCCTGAAGACGAATAAAGTGCTCGCCTTGGTAGCGGCCTACTCTATTATGCGTTTCTCAACAGTGCTCGGCAAGAAGCAGCTGATTGGGAAAAGCAATATCCAGGACCAAACCGAAAGGTTTTTATTGAACTTGACGAGTATGATGGCCGGGGGAAAAAATGGTTCAGTTGGATTAGAGAGAGAAAGCTTCATACTCATCCCTACAACGGGGATTATTTCTAAAATTTCTCAATGGACAGAAAGATAGAGGGAGGCTCATCATTCTTGCCCAACCCCCGGCTAACCGAATTGACCTGGTTGCCATTGCAGGCCAATATTGAGAATACGTTGGAGGAGGGCCTCATACGAAAGGCCCGCATGCTCGGCAGAATCAGCCAAATCTTCCCCAAAGGCCAATTGCGCATTGGGATTGGCTTCCAATACAAAAATTTTTCCGTGAGGGTCCATTCGCAAATCAATACGGGCATACCCACTCAATCCCAACACTCGATACACGCGTTTGGCGAGATGTTGAATTTTTTTGAGCACCTCTTCAGGCAAACCTTTGGCGGGGCGAGACCGAATATCATACTTTTCTTGATATTTCGCACTCCATTTTACCCGAGCCGTCGCAATCTTTCTGGCATCTTCAGGCATATGGTCTAGGACCAGCTCCCATACGGGAAACACTTGCAATCGTTTACCTCCAAGTATCCCCACATAAAATTCCCGTCCATCAATAAACCGCTCCACAATAGCTGCCGTCTTGATGGCGTGATTCGTATGAATGAAATCGACCCGCTCTTGCAGTTGCGCATCATCCTCTACAATGGAAGCTTGTGAAATCCCTAAAGAAGCTTCCTCCGACAACGATTTTACAATCAATGGAAATTGGAGATGTTTGGGACGTTTGACTCGTGGTCCAATTGGAAAGACCACAAACTCCGGAGTCGCAATTCGATGATAGGCCAGAATTTTTTTGGTCCAGCCCTTATCACGCGTCAGCATCAAGCCACGTGGATTGCACCCAGTGTAGGGCACGCGGAGGAGTTCTAAATAGGACACCACATTCTGATCGTAC
>CAZKRH010000201.1:0-26137 GCA_964555115.1 uncultured Nitrospiraceae bacterium
TCACAAAAATACCCGTGTCTAGACCATCAGCCCACACGCCCTCCTTGGCTACAACCGTAACACTTTGAGATCGAGATGAGGGTTGTAAGGTATGAGGATCCAAAATATGGTGATACCGAACCCCCTCTTTCATAAAAAACCGCTGATAGTCACCTGCTGTCGAGACCGCTTCGTTCTCTAAGGCAATTCGAGCCATCAATACGCCTTGCTCTTTTCTGGGGTGTTGAATGCCAAATATAAACCGTTGCTCCTCAGGCAAGCGCCCAAAAGTTTTGATATCCCCTGATACCGCGACCACACCAGCGGTCGCACCCTGTTCCTTCATTTTTTGCACTGCCAAATCGGCCGCCAATCCCTTGGCAATGCCCCCCACATCTAATTGCATGCCTTCTTGCCCTAACCACACCGTCTTTAAATCTGGGTTGATGTGAATCTCTGACAAGGCCACCTTCGACTTCAGTGCATTCAACAGGGAGTCGGAAGGAATCGATTCATTCTCCATCACATTCCACGCCGTCACCGCTGGCCCTACCGCAATGTTGAATCCGCCATTGGTTAGCTGAGCCATTTTCAATGACGCCTCCAACAGTTGTAGGGAGTCTTCACTGACCTGGACCGGATGGTGGCCAGCCGCGGCATTCACTTGAGACAGTTCACTTGTGGGGATCCACGTACTCCACAACAATTCTAACCGATGAATTTCCGCAAACCCTGCGTTGATGGCCTGCTGTATGGTCGCTTGATCAGGCCCTACGGCCGTGATGAACACCAATGTCCCCATGTGCATTTGACCACGTTTCATAACCTGAGACGCAGACGTACACCCAAGTGTTCCAATCACAAATAGGAAACAAAGAAATATGAGCGCCCACTGTTTGTTTACCATCAACGTGACCTTTGGAAAGAAAATTATGGAAATCCGTGAAAAAACCATGTGAATCAACAATGCCAAACGCGGTACATTCATTTTGCGAATACCACACGAAGAAGACAAGTAAATCACCAATCTGTTCTTTTACAATTGAGCAAACTCAACCTGAATGATACTGCCTGTGGAGAATCCTATTACTCCCTTCTGGCTCATCAGACCACACATCTCGTAAATTTATTGATTGAATCAACAGTTTTCGTTTCCCTGGATACCTAATTCTTTCCAACTTTCCAAATATAGATATAAAAACCTAGGTATTCACTCTTCCTTGACAACCCCTCTTCAATTCGAATATTAATAATAGTTATCAAAATCATAATAATTGGAATTAATTCTAATTATCATTTTAATATCGTTTTTTTATAAAAAATAAAGACTTATGAATAAATCTTCACAAAAAGACACGGTCAATTCTCCTAGTGAAGCCAGATGCACCTGCGGCCAATTAGTGGCAAAACTTAATGATCATGGCGTGGAATTAAAATGCAAACGATGCAAACGCATTGTATCCATTCCCCTTTCAACGCTCCATGACACAGAAGTGACTATTGAACCCTGTACTGCCAATTGAATGCTATGAGTTCAATCTTTTTCCTCTTTAAGGAGACTGAATCGGGCAGGAATCATGACTTTCACATCGAGGGCCCCTAGAGTCCCATTTTTCATCTAGAGGACCCCGAGTCCCCAAATCAATGAGGAGGAGTTGCCATGAAGCAATGGCTGATGTTGGGGGCTCTAATGGCCCTAATGTGCAGTTCACCAATGACGGTATGGGCAGCGGAGGAATTTACACCCGCCCAACAAGAAGAAATTCGAAAAATGTTTAAAGAATGGCAGAAGAACGAACGCATGATAGGCGGTAGGATGACAGAAATCCCTCCGCCAACTGAAGAAATGCCGGCTCTGGGTGACACAAAAAAGGAGACAGTGACCTACGGTGGAACATTCACCGGTGGTGGTGCCCTCCAAGGTGGTAGGACGGTTTACGCTAAGCCCTTTGTCAAGTCCCCCAAAACCATCGTCGGTGGTTATATGGATTTTACGATTTCGGATTGCAATGGGAATACCCGTGATTGTAGCCGAGGCCTTGAGTTCGATCAGGAACGGTTTGTGCCCTTCTTTTATTCCCAAGTCACGAACTATTTAAGCGTGGCTGCTGAACTTGAAATTGAACATGGCGGCCCACAGGGGAATCAAGGTGATGGGGATATTAAAATGGAATTCGCCACGATGGACTATCGAGTCGCGGACGCCTTCAACCTTCGCGGAGGGATTATTTTGATTCCTATGGGACGGTTTAATCTGATCCATGACTCACCACTCAATGATCTACCATTGCGACCCATGGTGAGCCGACTCCTCATCCCTTCCACGTTTGCGGAATCAGGGTTTGGGTTTTTCGGGACTGTGTATCCGACTCAACTGTCCAAGGTTGACTACGAATTTTACATTACCCAAGGATTTGATGGAGATGCGACCTCCACCTCCACCTCTGGAACAGGAGCTATGGGAGACCCTGTTACAAGAACGACCACTCGCGATTTTACTTCAGGTAATGGCCTGCGAAGTATTCGGGGAAGCTTTAAAAAGGATAACAACGAAAATAAAGCCATTGTCAGTCGTGTTTCAATCAGTCCAATTCTTGGTGTTGAGGTGGCCGGATCCATTCACCATGGAAAATGGGATGATCGAGGAAAAAATGATCTCACCATCACTGCCGTCGATGGTCTCCTTCAACGCGGGCCCTTTGAAATCATGGGGGAAGCGGCGTGGGTTTCCGTTGAAGGCGGGACCCAAACGGAATCTGGCGGCACTCCTCCCGCCAATATGGATGGGTATTATGTCCAAGGCAATTACCATTTCATGCCGGAATGGCTCAAACAATGGGCGCCGAATCATTTTACGGATGCGTCAACCTTCACTGGGATTGTTCGATGGGGCCAAGTTGATACCAATAGTGACATCAGCACGAATGCCAATCAAATTGATCGGCTGACTCTGGGACTCAATTTCAGACCGGTTGAGGATTCCGTCATTAAGTTTGCCTATACATGGAATGACCATCATTCCTATGCCACACTGAATCCAGGGAAAATTGGCTCTGCCAGCGATCCAGGAGCCGCCAACGGATGGCAAGTTTCGGCTGCCACTTACTTTTAAGGTATTGGGCCAAGCGCAAAATGAGGAAAGACTAACAATATGAAGATTCTATCTCTGGTTTCTTTCCTCAGCATTTCAATCATGGCTGTTGGGTGTGCAAGTTTAACGAGCACACCCACAGTCATGACCTCATGTCCTTTTGAAAAAGCTTGGTCCGTATCCTTGGCCAGTGTAGATGAATTTGAGCTACGGCGAATAGATCACAACAAGGGGATCATCGAAACGGAGTGGATTGCGTTTGATTCTAAAAATAAGTCCGGGTTTCTAACCTTTCAACGCGATGTCAATGTGGAACGCGCTCGGTTTTTCTTAAATATAAGCCAGCATCCGAATGCAACAGAGATATCCATTCAGCAAGCCAGAGAATACTTTTCGCCCATGGGGGTCCAATCACAATCCACCAAGTGGAGACGAATTCCCCCAATCTCTGAAGAAGAACAACGTTTAGCTCAACGAATATCCACTAAATTGAAGGCCACGGGATGCACTATTCAAAGTTAAACTTTACTCTTTTTTTGCTTTTATCTATTTTTTGTTCTGGAACCTTTTTCTTGGTCCCTGCTGTCCTGGCACAAGAAGCTGCTCCTGAACGGATTTGGGATCGTGATCTCAAACGATGGCTCACACCCGAAGAGCTAGGACACCTCGAAGTGTACTTCACCGAAGAAGATGCCGCGAAAGTCATGTTTCCAGACTCTGATTCTATTGAAAAAGAAAGATTAATCCTCACCCCGGACCAAAAAACATTGATTGAAAATCGGATTGGATGGAAATTTCCTGAACATGACTTCACGGTCTATATGGGCAAAACCAAAGAACGCATTGATGGCTACGCCATTGTTCAAAATACGATAGGCAAACATCGACCCATTACCTATATGGTCTCCGTCGATTTGGCTGGAGAGGTCATGAATTTTGAAGTCCTTGTCTATCGGGAGTCCAGAGGAAATGAAATTGCCAAGAAACGATTTAATTTCCAATATCAAGGGAAAGAGGTGACGGATCCCATCCGCATCAATCGAGATATCATTAACATCTCTGGGGCCACCATGTCCGTGCGCTCTGCCAGTGCGGGAGTCAAACGGGTGTTAGTTCTGGTAGATGAATTTTATCTGAAGCCCCGTGGACTGGGGAACAACACTGTCGTTGCGGGAAATGTCGAGAAAGGGTTCCTGGAATCCCTCTTAGGATTGTAACATTGGAATGCGGAATTTTAACACTCGGTTTCGCCTCCGTGATACCGATCGCCATATTCGATTAGTCTATACGTGGTTTCTTGTCATGATGCTTGCGGGTTTTATTTTTACTGTTCTGTGGGCTCACAGTATGACGGATTTGTCACCCAAAGGCTTGGCTGAACATTACCGAGGGTCCGACGCCAATTTTGGTGAACCCATGTCCTTTGGACAACTGGCTGAGACCACCCATTTTCACCTGTTCACGATGCCCGTGGTTTTTCTCATTATGGTCCATGTTCTGTATTTAACCATGGCCAGTACGCTGGTGAAATCTTTGACCACCTGGCTTTCCTTTATTGGAGTAACCTTGGACCTGGTCTCACCATGGCTCATTACCTATGTGTCCCCATTTTTTGTGATCACCATGCTGACAGGAGATGTACTCCTGTTGGTGACATTCTTGATCATGTTTGGTATCCCCATGTATGAAATGTGGATTTTGAATCTTCCCTTCATGATGAGGGAATCGAACGATTAAGGGAGGTAGTATTTAACACATTGGCGTTCCAACTAAGGGTCCGTCACGAAATAACCGGTGCAATTGGCCGAGACGATTTTGGAGCGAGCCCAGGAGCGAAGAGCACGCATACCGGAAGTATGAAAGCGATGAGCGACGCCCGCGCAGCCCAAAAGCGTCCTGGCCCTACGGGGAGGCCCATCTTTGGTCCGGGGCGTCGTTGCTCCTCAGTCACATAATTCCGCTATGCTCCGTCGTCGCGCCTCGCCCCGATCACAAATCTGGGCCTCCCAATTGTACCGGGTATTTCGTGACGGACCCTAAAGGCCAGAGACTGTAAGTCCAGAGCCCAAGATTGCTGTCGCAGTCTTGGGCTCTTTTTTATAGAAATGGGGCACGTACCACAATGCCCATCTCTCCAGTTTTTACTGCGAGGCTGGATATTCTTGATCCACCTCCCTTGGCGAGAAGCCCGCACCTCCTGTGAGGCTTCTAGCCGCCCATTAGACTAATAATATACCTGAGGATAGAGATGGGTCCCCCATCTGCATGAAGTGGATAATCAACTCATCGAAATCGCCAAAGTCCGAGGCGCCAAAATCATGACCAATGACTTTAATCTGAATAAAGTCGCTAAAGTGCACAACTTGGAAGTGCTCAACATCAATGACTTGTGTCAGGCCTTACGGCCTGTAGTGCTTCCAGGAGAAAAGCTTCGGGTGTGTCTTCTCAGGGAGGGAAAAGAACATGGCCAGGGGATTGCCCACCTGGACGATGGCACCATGGTGGTGGTGGACCATGCCAAACGTTCTATCGGAAAAACAGTGGAGGTGGTCGTCACGAGCGTGATTCAAACCAGTGCGGGACGAATGATTTTTTCCAGTATACGATCCAGGACCCCCCAAATTTCGTTCGAGGTAGCAGCAAGTTAGACAGGACCAACCATTTACCTCAATCCCGAAACACCTCATTACGGAAATGGCATCTTGGCCATCAAAAAAACCCACCTGCGGTGAAAACCACAGGTGGGCATCCTACCTGATATATGGGTGATGAGATTAGAAAATAAAAGTTACGCTTGTGTCGATAATGTTGGCGAACTTTCTCATTCGCCCGTTATTTGAAATCACTGAAGTTCAAGTTTTGTTTCACCACAAAATGACTGCGTCGGTTTCGCTTCCAACATCGAGGATTTGATCTTGCACAAAATGGCTTTTCTTCTCCATAACTCACCGTTTCTACCTTTGAGGAGGGAACACCCAAATCGACTAAATACCGCCTTGCCACTTCAGCTCTTCGCTGGCCCAACACCATATTATATTCCGCCGTTCCCCATTCATCGCAGTGCCCCTCAATTAATAATCCCGCATTTTCATACCGTGTCGTTAATAATTCAGCATTCGTTTCTAACACAGACCGGGCATCTTCACGAATAAAGGCTTGATCAAAATCAAAAAAGATATCGGTAATTTCCTTTTGGTCTAACCCAGAGTCAGAATCTTGGAAACGATCGATTAAATCTTCTCCCACTAAACCAGCAACAATATCTCCTCGGCCAAATTGCCCCCCATTCCCGAATTCTTGATTTTGTGAGTTGGAATCGGGCGATTGGGTAAAGATCGACTGGAGACCAGATGACTGGCTTCCCTCTACCACCTCACCACTCCGTTCTCCCTGAGTGAGATTCGGATAAGGTGGAGAGTCACTAAGGAATGTTTGAATCGGCTCGATTTCAGAGTCTTTAGGGCTTCCCGCAAGGGCGGTAAGGGGCAACGTATCTTCATACACCGTCGCAGCAGACTTGGTCGGATGTCTCTTCAGACCTTCATTCTCACCAATGACGGCTGAATGCAACCAACTGGTACATCCAGAAAAACCCAACACCAAAACCAACATGGAGACCAGTAATCCTCTCATCATCTTGTTGTATCCCATTTTCTTTTTCCCTCCTTGGTCTTTTTACCTGGACTTTCATCCTTGCAAGCCAGCGGACCAATATGTCACCACCTTTTTCACGTTCATATTTTGGGGGCTCCTAACCCACCCTCACTCTTTTCCATGATCATTGTCAACCGCGTGTTTTCTTATGACTCTTTTCTAAAAAAAGCTATTTTCCTTCACCCTACGCAGTATTTCTCAGGTACTTTATCTTGGGTAGAAATATTTATCAACATAATTTCCATCATCCCAAAAGCCTTCTCCTCAAATCCACCAGAATAAAAAAGTAAAAGGATTCCAGGTCATTTCCGTCTCCCTTCACCACAAATTAGCCTTGAAGAAAAAGTACAATGGACCTTGGTTTCTCACTTGAGGATTGGAAATGGAATGCCCCCTACTACAGAATCAATTCACTCAACGTTAGTTCAGACCTTCCTGGTAAAACTTTTCCACATCCTGATGGAGCGCCTTTCTGATGGTTTCACACCATTCAGGATCATCCACTTTTCCCCCTTGTTGACCCGTCACATAGAACACATCCACCACTTGGTCTAATCTGGTGGCAATGCGAGCAGCCAACAACGAAAGCCCCAAATTAAAAATGGATCGAGCCATGACATATAGTAACCCTTGGCGATCCTCAGCAAATACATCAATAATGGTATAGTGATCAGACGTTTCATTATCAATCAAGACTTCGGTCGTCATCCGCTCAAAAGGAAATTCCCGCTGCCATGACATTCTCCGGCAACGATTCATAAGATCGGCCACGGTATCTTCCCCCTTCAAAATGGAAATCATACCATCGCCCACACTCCTTAATCGGTCTTGATGTGGCTCTCCGACAAAATCTGGATCACTGACTAAAAATGTATCAACGACGATTCCATCCTTCCTGGTGATAATTTGAGCATCCAGCACCTGCAACCCTTGAGCAGCAAACGCGCCCGTCGCATTCATGAAAATACCAGGTGAAATGTCATCATAGGTAATCAGGGTATATTCGCAAACCTTTAATTCTGAATTAAAAATTGGGAGGACAACCGGTTGTCCCCTATGAATTTCCTTGATAGCCCGTAAATGAATAGCCATATGATGAGGAGCCACACTGGCATAATAGCGAAGGGGAAATTGTTCTAATTGTTCCTCGACCCACGTATCCTCAATATCATCTCTCTTGCCCAACGACTTTTTGACTTCCCCCACGATCTCTTTGAGATGCTCTTGCTCTCCCGAAGGTTCACGCCCCCCAGACACTTCTGGTAAGGTGCGTCCATACAATTCGGTCAATAAGGATTCTTTCCATTTGGTTAAGGTATCCGGTCCTACCGCCGCAATATCGGCTCCCGTGAGAAGATAGAGTTTCCGAAGGGTTTCAGGAGTGCCCACTGCCCGAGCAAAGGTCATCAAGACCTTATCATCATAGGGATCTCTCCTAAACGCCGTATGCGCCATGAGCAAATGTTGATGCACTAAGAACTCTAACGTCCGTCCCTCTTGGGAATTCAGCCCTAATCGTTGTGTCGTTTTTTGGGCGATAGTTTTCCCGACCTCACTATGGTCTTCAGGAAGCCCCTTCCCCAAATCATGCAGCAGCAGCGCTAGATGGAGTAGGTCTTTATGTTTGATTTCTCGATACACCTGCCCAAACCGATCCTCTCGGCTCCCCAGTAACTCACAATGTTTCACCGCCAACAGGCTATGTTCATCCACCGTGAATTTGTGATATTGATTAAACTGCATGAGTCCTCTCACCCTGGCAAAAGCCGGAATGAGTTTCTCCAAGAGTCTGGCCCGATGCATAAGCTCAAGCGTTTCAGCCACTGGCCCAGGGCCTGACAAAATCTCTCGAAACTTTTGACTCGCCGACGGTGTATGAAAAAGATCAGGAGGAACTCCCTCCAAGTGCCGATGAATCTCCTCCAATACCTCGCTATTAATAGTAAGCTTTTTTTCTTGTGCGACTCTGAATAGGCGCAGGAGGGCTTCTGGATGATCCAACACCTGAATCAGTTTTTCAGGGGGTATGGTCAACCGATCATCCACAATTTGAAAGACCCCTTCGATGAGTGGAGTCGGAAAAAACTTAGTGACCCGGTACCACCATCCTCGTTCCCGTGAACGATCAATAAACCGAATACAGCGATCATATAATCCTGTCGTATGTCGATAGTACTGCTGCATGAATTGTTCCACCGCCAGCAGATGAGGCTGATCGACAAACCCATATTGGGCTGACAGTCTGACTTGGTCTTCAAACGTGAGAATGTCTTGTGCCCGTCCGGCTTGGAGATGCATGAGCGCCCGGACCTTCCACAAAAACTCCCGTGCCTCAACCAATGCTAAATAATCTTGATGGGCCAGGACCCCTTTGTCCGCCAATTGTCGCAACGTGGCTGCCTGATATTTCGCCATCCCCACCCATTGCAGCAAATGCAGATCGCGAAGACCTCCCTTGGTTTTTTTAATGTTGGGTTCAAGTAAATAGATAGACTCTCCAAATTTTCCGTACTCTTTATGACGTTCTTCGACTTTTTCCTGAATAAATCCCTGCGCTCGACGCCCTACCAACGTTTTGGCAAACCGGCGTTTGAACTCTTGGAATATAGTGGTATTTCCTGTTAAACATCTCGACTCCAACAGTGCCGTTTTGGCTGAGATGTCTTCATTGGCGATGGTAAGACAGTCTTGAATGGACCTCACGCTATGCCCTACCTGAAACCCTAAATCCCACAAATGATAAAATACTTGAGAAGAGAGGGACGACACGATCTGCTGACCTGATGAGCTATACAACACCATGACATCAATATCTGAATAGGGAGCCAGTTCCCGCCGGCCATATCCCCCCACTCCCACCAAACAACAGGATTGCAGCGCAGCACCGGCAATTGAGGACTCCTTTCGAAGGATATTCCGATACCTGGCGATTAACACCGCATCCACTAAATCCGTAAACGATGTGACGACTTCGGCTCCCGTGGCTCCCGCTAATAACCGTTGGTAGAGTCCGTCCCGACGCTCTTGAATCACTCCCTGAATCATCGTCGTCTCTGAGGATTCTTCAGAGACATGACTATTGTCTGGAAACACTTTCTGTTCCATGCCCTTATCCATTTCTCCTCACTCAGTATTCTCTATTCAGGTTCGAAATTCATGAAAGCCTCTCAGCTCCCATCGTTAAAATTTTGAATAGCGATTGGTAATGGGCATTCGCCGATCTTTGCCTAAAGCCCGTTGCGTAATTTTGATTCCAATGGGCGCTTGGCGACGTTTATATTCACTCCGATCAACCAACCGCATGACTTTTTTGACCGTCGAAGCCGCATACCCTAAGGCCACCATCTCTTCGAAGGACTGATCTTCCTCTACATAGGCCTGCAGCAATGGATCTAAAATATGATACGGGGGCAGACTATCCTGATCTGTTTGGTTGGGTCTCAGTTCGGCCGACGGGGGACGGTCAATCATTCGTAGGGGAACCCAGGCTTTACCATGATGTTTCTGCGATTGGGTATTCTTCAATTTCACCAGTTCATACACCAAGGTTTTGGACACATCTTTGATCACCGCAAATCCACCAGCCATATCTCCATACAAGGTGGCATACCCCACACTCATCTCACTTTTATTTCCGGTGGTTAAGACTAAATGTCCAAATTTATTGGAAAGGGCCATTAAGAGGTTTCCGCGTATCCGAGCTTGTACATTTTCCTCAGTGGTATCAGAAGGTCGACCCTGAAAAAATGAGGCTAGCTGTTTGGAATACCCTCGCATTAACCCTGCGATGGGAATCGTCATAAGGGGAGCACCCAAAGCCTTCATAAACTTCCTGACATCCTCACGACTCTCTCGAGATGTATACGGAGAAGGCATAAATACTCCTTGAACCTTTTCGGGCCCTACAGCATCTGAGGCCACCATCGCAGTCAGGGCTGAATCAATTCCCCCACTCATTCCGATAAGCACAGCCTTAAATTGGTTTTTCTTGACATAATCCCGCACCCCTAGCACCAAGGCGGCGTAGATTTCTTCTAATGGTTCTAGACTCGATCGTTTGGGGGAAGGTAGTACTGGTCTTGACTTCGCTCGGTACGATTTCGAAATGACTACCTGTTGAACGGTCGGGAGAGAAGGGGATTTTCCCTTGGGTTTTTTCTTCTGAGTCATCCTAGCCTGGGCAATCGCATCGACATCCACATCGGCCAACAACACATCCTCTTCAAATCCTTTTCCGCGCATCATGACTTCTCCCGCATGATTCACAAGGAGACTGTGCCCATCAAACACTAATTCGTCTTGCCCTCCTACCAAATTGGTATAGCTGAGTACCACGGCATGTTCACGGGCTCGCGTCGCCAGCAGCTGTTCTCGTACATGTCGCTTTCCCATCTGATACGGAGAGGCATTAATATTCACAATCACTTCTGCCCCACCGTGAACCACCTGATTCCGCGTGGGACCATCGGGACTCCAGATATCCTCACAAATATTTATGCCAAAACGAACGCCATTTATGACATGCACATATACCTGATTCCCAGAACAAAAATACCGACTTTCATCAAATACGCCATAATTGGGAAGCATTATTTTGGCATATAACGACACTTGCCGTTGATCAGACACCACGGCTGCCGCATTCCATAATTGTCTCCCTCCAGACGGCACAATTGCTGAGAGTGGAGAGCGCCCGTTTTTGTGTTGAGCCTCCTGCACGACTCCAATGACGGCTCCAATGCCTTGACATTCCTTGATAACCTGCCCAAGTCCTCGACTTGTATCTTTAAGAAAGCTTGGCCGTAGAAGCAAATCTTCCGGGGGATATCCCGTTAATGCCAATTCAGGAAAGATAACCAAATCCGCTTTGGCTTTCCGTGCTTCTTTGACCCAACGAATCATGGCCCGGACATTTCCGTCTAGGTCCCCAACCGTCGGGTTCATTTGTACCATGGCTAACCTACAAATTCTCATAAAAAAACGCCCTCGATCCCAGGGGGATGGAGGACGCCCTTGTCCCTTCTTCCGAAGATTTAGAAAACAGGGAAAGACCACATTGTCTTTTCATCTGTTTTCTATGCTGTTGTAACAATGATCCTTAAAACCTGTCAAGCGCCCCCTCATTAGACTTTCCATCTAATTCGGAAGCCAAAATAATAGCTTCGGCAATTTCCCGCATAGACTTTCGCATATTCATACTTTGACGCTGAAGTAGGCGAAACGCCTCGGGTTCCGAGAGTTTTCTGGAAGTCATCAAATACCCTTTGGCACGTTCTACAAGCTTTCTGACTAACAGGGCTTCCTGCATTTCAAATGATTTCTCCAGCAACCGTGTATGTTCTATCGCCACAGCAGCTTGAGTCGCAATGGCCTGCAACGTTTTGACTTCCTCTGGTCCAAAAGAATGGAGCGTCGAGGTATACGCATTGATGACGCCGACAACCTTATCTTTCGTCATCATGGGAACTGACAACAACGAACAGAGACCTTCCTGCTTGGCAAGATCTTGATACACATACCCCTTTTCTTTTCGAACATCAGGAACATAGATTGGATGTTTTTCCTGGACCGCCTTCCCACTCATTGATTGCCCTATCTTTAATGGCGGTTTTCGCCGATACCCCTCACTTAAACTTTGCGTCGCCACGATTCGCAATTCACGTGTTGATTCATCGATCAACATTATGGAACATATCGTGCTATTCATCATTTGTGCCGTCATCGTCACGATCAGTTGCAATACATCCTCAATCATCCGATCTGATGCCACCGTCTCCGACACTTGTGACAATGTCTCAATTTGGAGAGCTTGGCGACGCATCTCTTCGTATAACCGGGCATTCTCTATTGCCCCCCCGACCTGATTCGCAATCGTCGATAACAACGCAAGTTCGGCTTCTTGATATCGCTTGGCTCGTTTATGTTGGACATTGATGACTCCCACCACATCTTGTTTGGTCACAATAGGAACAGACACAAAGGCCTGATACCGATCTTCCGGAAGGTTATGAAAAAACTTAAATCGAGGGTCATCACTGGCATTTCTCGGAATGACAACACGCACTTTTTCTCGGGCCACCCACCCGGTTATCCCCTCACCCATCCCAACAGACACTCGACCGATAAGTTTGGGATGAGGCGTATGTGAAGCCCGAAGCACGAGTTCGTCACGATGTGGGGACAGCAGGTACAGAAGGCACGCATCCGCCTTCGTCACCTCTTCCACCACTTCGACAATATGTCGAAGTACAGCCTCTAAATCCAACGTCCCACTAATGGATTCACTAATCCGATGCAGCACCTCCACTTCCCGCGTCCGTTCCCGTAAGGCAGCCTTGAGGTCTTTCCCTGTTCTGGTTCTTTGCTTGGGTACTGAAGTCATGTGGTCATGTTCGCGTACGCGTTATCCTTCACCTCAATCAATCAGTGGGTAACTTTCGATTTATTGAGTCCACTAAACCATTCCTTCACAGAATTTTTTTCCAACGCCACCACAGCCACTTTTCCAATTCTTTTCGGTAACACACAATACACTGTCCCCTGTGACACCTTTTTGTCATGAAGCATACTTGCCCACAATTCGGAAAAGGAAAGCGACGGGAGGGAATACGGAAGCCCAGCACGTTTTATTAGTTCCCGTTGCCGCCTCACCACTTCTTCTTGACACAAACCCAAATGCCGGGCCACTCCCACCTCTCCAATCATTCCCATTCCTACGGCTTCCCCATGGATGTATTTTCGGTAACGCCCCCAAGACTCCAAGGCATGCCCAATCGTATGGCCATAGTTAAGGATGCGCCGAAGACCGCTCTCACGTTCATCTTTGGCAACCACGGTAGCTTTAATTTCACAGCAGCGTGTAATCAGGTATTGTACCACCTCATCCTCAAGTTTTAGGATACCATCCATTCGATCTTCGAGGAACCGAAAAAACTTCCCATCCGAAATCATTCCGTACTTAATGACTTCAGCCAACCCAGCGACCCATTCCCGATTGGGTAAGGTTTGTAAGGTATCTGTATCAATGATCACCATAGAGGGCTGATAAAACGCCCCAATGAGGTTTTTTCCCAAGGTATGGTTCACCCCGGTCTTCCCACCCACACTAGAATCCACCTGTGATACGAGGGTCGTCGGGACTTGAATATAAGGAATGCCTCGGAGGTACATGGAAGCAGCAAACCCGGTTATATCCCCAATCACTCCTCCCCCCAACGCCAGGAGCAGCGACTTTCGTTCAAACCGATCAACCACTAATTGATCCACAATCTGATTGGTAGACCGTAGAGTCTTATATTTTTCTCCCTCGGGAATGATGATGGACGTACAAGGGTACCCCGCATCTTTTATGGATTGTACAACCCGTTTTCCATACAGTTTGAAAACATTGGGATTCGATACAATCCCTACTTTCCCCGCAATCGACAATCCTTTGAGATACTGACCTACCGTCGCTAACCCTTCGGGTTGAATCACAATATCATAGCTTCGTTTTCCCAATCGAACCCGAACGGTCATGAGGTAAACTGATGCCTTCTTTCACTTTTCCTGCACTCATGACAGAAAAAATTTTTCATTGGTAATGGATGCAAACCTGTCTCCGACAAGAGCCTATGGCGTGCTGATCTTTCGAGCACCCTCACCCTTCTTTTTTTAAAAATTTCGAACATATTCCTGATACGCATCAAAATTTCGTTTCATTTCTTCTAAACTATCGCCACCAAATTTTTCGACCATCGCGTTGGCCATCTCATAGGCAATCACCGCTTCCCCCACGACCCCAGCTGCTGGCACTGTGCAAATATCTGAACGTTCCACTGTCGCCTTAAATGGCTCTTTGGTTTTGATGTCGACACTATTTTTGGGTGTATACAATGTCGCAATCGGTTTCATAGCTACCCGAACGACTACGGGTTGTCCATTGGTAATACCCCCCTCCAAGCCACCAGCATTATTGGTTTTTCTGATAAATTGATTCGTTTCCGGGTCATAGTAAATATCATCATGAACTTCTGAGCCAAATCTTCGTGCTGACTCCAACCCCAAACCAATTTCCACACCCTTCATCGCTTGAATACTCATGGCTGCCATAGCCAACCTTGCACTGAGCCGGCGATCCCACTGGGCATAGCTTCCGAGTCCTATGGGAGGATTGGTCACGACAACCTCAAACACTCCACCCAACGAATCCCCTTTATGCTTGGCTGAACGAATGAGTTCAATCATCTTGTCCCCAGCCTCCTGATCATGACACCGAACTTGAGAGGTTTCGGCACGATCATAGGCCAGCAACGGATCCTCAGCTTGTGGTGCTTTAACAGAACCAATTTCCATCGTGTAACTCACCACGGTCATATCAAATTGAGCCAATAAGGATTTGGCGACTGCCCCAATAGCAACCCGGATGGCGGTCTCTCTCGCACTGGCTTTTTCTAACACATTTCGAATGTCATCATGGTGACCATATTTGATGGCTCCAACCAAATCCGCATGACCAGGCCTCGGTCGAGTGACAACTCGTTTTGTGGGCGCCGGACCGGGTTCCGCGGCCATGATGTCTTTCCAGTTTTCCCAGTCCTTGTTTCGAATCAGTAATCCAAGAGGATTCCCCAATGTTTTTCCATTTCGGACGCCACAGGTGAATTCAATTTGATCTTTTTCTATCCGCATTCGCCCGCCACGACCATAACCACCTTGACGTCGCGTGAGATCCTGATTCACCTGTTCTGCCGTTAATGGCAAGCCCGCTGGTACCCCCTCCAGAACGGCAATAAGTCCTCTCCCATGAGATTCACCAGCATTGAGATATCTCAACATGTAGCCATCCTATCAATGAATAAAAAATCTGGATAATGCCTCATTCAATTCCTATTCCGAGGATCTGGTCACTTTTTCTTTCTTGTCCATCTTATTCAAGAAGGGAAATTGCCAAATTAAAATGTCCCCTCTTACATTTCGATGTTTACACTTGCAGAAGACGAATCGCTAACCGAGGTGGTTTTTCAACCGTACCATACCGTATGTGCTTGGCAAACCCTGGAATCATATCCAAGACTATTCGAACCTTATTAACATGTTGACCTATACGAATTTTTTGCAAAAACAAATGGTCTACAGGAAGCACTCTAAAAGGTATCTCCGACTTCACCTGTAATAAATCCACACTTAACCGTTTGCGATCAACTCGAAGAATATTAAATACAAACTTTCCGTTTCCCTCTAAGACGACCGTAATATCCCTTGTTCCCCTTTGTACCATAACCGTGAGTAAGCGAGTGGCCACAGGAACTTGTTTGGAATTACCCAGCGTCAAACACACCCCCAACCGACTGTGTTTCCACACCTAGTGATGACTGTGCTCCACACGATGACGCCCACACAGTTGTCCTGACACCGTAAGCATGAATCAAGGCGAATCTCCTAATTTTAAAACCTGTTGCCGATGCAGAGAATTCGCCCTATTCAATTGATGAGGCCATTCAAGAACAACGGCTTCCTGATTAATTGACGTCACCTTAGCTCCTCCCACAGGCAATATACTTCCCACCTGGACCATGTGACGATGGCCCTCCTCCCCTTGAATCATTGCCCAATATCCTGATGACCCTAGGATAATCCCCATGACCTTTTGGGTAAATATGGTCGATGGAGAATCAAGGGTACCCTGAGACACCAAATCCTTGTTACCCTCTCCTGACACGAGAGGCAGAAATGGATCTCGACGGTTCTTTTGGTCAAACCAAAAACCAGACGTGTTTTTGACCCCTGTCCCTTCACCCAACCCTATGCCCGGAGAAATATTATTCTCGCTTAGTACTTCACCCACTAACGCACTAGGATTCACACACATGCATCCCCAAAAAACCACGAGGAATAAGACGCTCTGATGAGATGTAGATTGAGGCATATCCGTTTTTAATTTTTCATCGCGTGACTTAGGGTATTCTATAACCTTGGAAACACTCCAGGGGGAGTACCACATCGCTTTCAAGGACTTCTTACGTCGCTTCAATCAATAATTCCTGGGATGGAGAAAGAATGTTAAACCGTAATGTTGCCTGAATACCCCCTGGATCAGTTCTCTGGGGATGGCTGCGTAATTCAAACCCCATAATTTGAATATTTGGCATGACACGGGACAACTCATCAAAGAACCTGGCTAATTGATAGAATTGTCCATCGACATGAGCCTGAACAGGTTTAAGGGTAGATTGCAGACTTTCATCAAATTTTACTGAGCTGGGCTTCCATAAAAGAATCGTTAAGCCCGATCGTTTCACCAATTGTGAAAATACTTCTAGGGCATCCTCATTCTGTCCATCAATACCAATGCTCTCCTTATGGGATAAAACTAATCGTTCTAACTCAGGAAGGTTCATCCTGTTCCGAATGTCGGACTCAAGAGTTGCTTGAGACTTTTTAATGACCTCATTCAACACCTTGATTTCTTCTTCTAACTGACTCACAACATCCAAGGTTGGCGCTATGTTCCAAAACCACATGCCACCGAGCACGACACAACACAAAACACTCAAACCCATTCGCCGTTGAACAGGTGAGGTTTCTTCAAGCCACAAATTAAATCGTTCCCTCATATCCATGGTCCGGGACAATGTGCATGGAGACTGCAAAGTGAAATGGAGAAGGCCTTTCCCCTATCCGCCCTTGAATCTCTACCAATTGTATGTGACGAAATGTATGATGGGTTTGCATTCTTTTTATAAACCTTGGAACATCAGATTTTTCTAGGCCTTCCCCTTCGAGTAAGATCCTCATATCATCCATATGAATATGGGTTAACCACAAGGAAAAAGGACTGAGCTCTTTACTGACAACATCAAGGACCATTGTGGGAACATTATGGTAAGACTTGATGGCTTGATAGGCACGAACCGTTTCTTGCAAATCCTTTTGCCTATCCGTGACTTTCTGCATTCTCACCATTTCAGTTTTTACATGGGCCAATGCATTCAGTTTTTGTTGTTTATGACTCTCAAGGTTGAGACGTTGAGCTTCTAAACGATTCCCCCACACTCCACAAAGGATACCCCCTACCAGAATAATCGCAATGACACCATACAGCTCATTTCTTCCTAAGCGCCGTACCCTCAAGTATCTTGCTCGTTGTGGAACTAACAAATTTATCCGAATCACCGGTCCCCTCGTTTCCTCCCTGCTAGCCCTACCCCAATGGCGGCGAAGGAGGCCAAATCTCTATCTGTTTGGTTCCATGATGGCAAAGAATCTATTTTGATACCTAGGAAGGGATTTCCACATTCCGTGGTAAGCCCAAGATCCTCCTGAACTCTTATCTGTAGATTATGCTGTTCGCGAAGGTTTCCGTAAAAAATCACCTTTTGAATCAGCTGAGAGGATTCATCAGCCGCTAAATATTCCATGGTTCTTTTCACCTCACCAATAATTTCATCAACAACCAACTGAGCTTGGGGAAGGGCTTCTTCATATTGAGGACACCGAATAGGAGCATCCCTCATCCACACCACCTGTTTCTGATTCATCACACACATGTTTAAATGATGGTCTGCAATATTCACGAGCAACACAAGACCATCCGGTGTGATCGGATGAGTCATGACATACATATTCGACAACGCCACAACGTTCACATCACACACCACCGGTCGAAGGCCGGCCTCCAGAACCACATTTTGGAGATCCTCGACCGTCTTGCGTTTTGCAGCGAACACGAATGCTGAACGAACCTCGTGTCCACTCGCCTGTGGCCCTTGGGTCAGGATAGGATGGTTATCCCAATAGACCTCATCCATATCAAACGGGAGATGTCGTGATCCTTCCCAAGTTAAATACCCTTCCACTTCTTCGACCCTCATGGGAGGCAATTCAATTCGTTTAATGATGACCGATGCCCCTGACAAAGAAACGGCCACATATTTTTGTTGAATGTCACACGTCCGGATAAGTTCTTGAATCGCATGCTTCAACCTGTCAGGTTGCTGCCGAGACTTTGCTGGGTCAGCAATTACAGGAACCTGCTGGACCCCAAACCGTTCTAATGAAACAGATTGCCCACAGGGTGTGAGCTGAACCATGGTAATGGCTGTCGATCCAATATCCAGGCCGACAAGGTTGTCGGATTTCTTATGGGACACCCCTTGGAGTTTTCTAAATGATGTTTGCCAGAATCCATAGCCAGCCCTTTTCCTCTGAACACCAATATGGGTGTGATCCGATAGTTGCATCATTTTCATTTTTTTTTAATGAAAGGTCATATTATAGAACATTTCTGTGGTCGATCCCAAGACACAAATAGGTCTGATACCCACACCACGCCTTAGCCGTTTTCTCTCCTGAGAGCAAGAAATGGCACGATATAATTGTGTGGCAGTTCGATGGATTGACACTCACAAGCTGGATACTAAAAAAAGGCGGGCAGGAAATTACCAGGGAAGAATCTTCATGCACTAGGTGTGCTGAATATCACGATGCCGAATGGTGACATCATAACCCAAGGCAACCCAAGAGGCTTGTAATCTGGTGGCAATGGCCACTGATCGATGCCGGCCTCCTGTACATCCGATAGCCACCGTCAGATAACTCCGACGTTCTTGTTCGAACAAAGGCAATAAAAAGACAAAAAGATCTCCTAAATGACGCAGGAGCTCCTCGGCTTCTTTATGTTGAAAGACATACTTTTGGACCGCGTCATCTTGACCCGTCAGCGGTTTAAGTTCGGGCACGAAATTTGGATTGGGTAAAAATCGTACATCGAACATGAGATCGACATCATAGGGTACTCCATATTTATATCCGAACGTCATCAAGGAAATTCGCATCGATTGGGGATGGTCCGTCCGTCCATAGTGACGAGCCATCCAATCTCTTAAATCGTGTACCGTGAACTCAGAGGTATCTAATATCCGATCGGCTTGCTGACGTAAGTCTTTCAGTTGCTCACGTTCAAGTCGAATTCCTTCTAGCAGTGGCTGATTAGGCAGAAGAGGGTGAGGGCGGCGAGACTCAGAAAACCGTCTCGTCAACACTGAATCATTGGCATCCAGAAATAACAAATCAACCTTGTATTGGCTTTTATTTATTCGTTCCAGGTTGTCAAAAAAATCTGAAAAAAATCCACGTTCACGAATATCAATTCCCAAAGCCACGCTTTTTACTTCTCCCTCATTTTGAGAACACAGTTCGGTAAATTTCAGAAATAAAGCAGGAGGGAGATTGTCCACACAGAAAAATCCAAGGTCTTCTAAACACTTTAACGCCTGGGTCTTTCCAGACCCAGATGCCCCACTGACAATAACAAGATGAAGTTGGGTTTTTGCGGAGGAGGGGGTTATATCAATGTCCACGCCAATACCGACCTACTCTGTTGTGGACAATAAACGAATATCGTCTTCACCTTCATCTGGAGCAAGAAGAAGCCATGAAGGGATAGAGGGAGGGAACGTTGGGAATTGAGGTACATCATAGTGAGTTTTTTCGTTGATTGGCTGGCGCGATATTTAATTCCGCTCGATACTTTGCGACCGTTCGCCTGGCAAGTACAATATCACGATTCCGTAATCGGGCTACAATATCTTGATCTTTCAACGGCTTTTGGGGATCCTCCTTGGCGACCATTTCCCGTATGATTTCCCTGACTGTTAAGGAAGAGAGTTCCTCTCCTCCGGGATCTCCCCGCTGAATTCCTGCATTAAAAAAGTATTTCAATTCTAACATCCCCTGTGGGCAATACATGTACTTGTTGGTCGTCACTCGACTAATGGTGGATTCATGCATCCCAACATCCTCAGCCACCTGTTTCAACACCAGAGGCTTCAAATACTGAATGCCTTTTTCAAGAAACTTCTCTTGAAAAATCACCAAACTTCTGACCACCTTCACGATCGTTTTATTTCTTTGATCAATGCTTCGCATAATCCATTGGGCTCCACGAAGCTTATCTTCTAAATAGCCCTTCGCAGACTCACCTTCTTTTTCGCCCTTGATCATCATCTTTTTATAATAGGGGCTTATCCGTACACGAGGCAGACCCTCTTCATTTAATTGAACCACCCACTCCCCTTCATCTTTAAAGACAAATACATCGGGGACAATGGTTTGGTTATGTCCACCAAAGTACGGACGGCCAGGCTTGGGCTCCAATCCTTCAATGATATGGACGGACTCCACCACCTCCTCTAACGACACGCCTAAGCTTTTGGCCACATTGGGATACCGTTTCTTTTGCAAATCAGGCAAATGATGCTTAATAATCTCCTCGGGCAACGATTCATGCTTTTCGGATAACCGTACATCACGATCTCCAATGGGATTCCCATTTAAATGCCGAATTTGAATCAACAAACATTCTTGAAGATCCCGAGCCATCACGCCTGGCGGATCAAAGGTTTGAATATAAAAGAGTACCGACTCAACCACTTCCACCCCGACCTGGGCATCCAGGGCCATTTCTTCCAAGGAAGCCCGCAAATATCCTCGCTCATCTATATTTCCAATGAGCATCATTCCTATTGACCGTTCATGACCTTCCAAGGATGACAATCGCAATTGCCATAATAAATGATCTTCCAGGGTGGTCGCTTTCGTGAGCGTTTGTTCATACGAGGGAAAATCTTCATCTCCAGAAACTTGCACAGAAGAGCCTGAACGCCAATCTGATTCATAATAATTATCCCACTCTTCCGATGACAGGGGCTCAGAAAATTCGGCTGCAGTGGACTCACTTCCTTCGCTTCCTCCTTCACCATCAGGGGAAGATTCTTTTTTCTCTGGTCCCCCCTCCTCTTCGGCTCCAGCTGACTCCCCTTCTTCAGCATCGGAGGTGGCATCCTCTAATAAAGGGTTTTCCATTAGGTGTTGAGATAACGTTTGCTGTAACTCCAACCTCGACAATTGGAGTAACTTAATCGCCTGCTGCAGTTGGGGAGTCATGACCAACCTTTGGCTGAGACGAAGCTCAAGTCTTAGTTCCATAACGTTTTCGCTTTCACAGATCCTTACAGTTTGAACCGTTCCCCTAAATACAGGGCTCGGGCCTTATGACTATTCACGATATCTTCTGGTGAACCTGATTCTAATATGGCCCCTTCATTAATGATATAGGCTCTATCGGTAATGGAAAGCGTTTCTTTCACATTATGATCCGTAATTAAGATCCCAATAGACTTAGATTTTAAGGTCTGAATAATTTCCTGAATATCCCCTACCGCAATCGGGTCAATTCCCGCAA
Organism: uncultured Nitrospiraceae bacterium; assembly: GCA_964555115.1. Classification (GTDB taxonomy): domain Bacteria; phylum Nitrospirota; class Nitrospiria; order Nitrospirales; family UBA8639; genus CAZKRH01. Next base: position 21,948 of record CAZKRH010000201.1, read on the forward strand.
AGGGCTCATCAAGCAAGAGAAACTTTGGCCTTGTGGCTAATGCCCGGGTAATTTCTAATCGACGACGTTCCCCCCCCGACAGGGTATAGGCTTTATGATCTTTGAGCGAACCTAAATTCAACTCATCTAATAACCCCGTTAAACGATTCTCTCGTTCTCCTCGAGAAAGAGAAAGTGTCTCCAGCACGGCCAAAATGTTATCCCCAACCGACAATTGTCGAAACACCGAAGCTTCCTGGGGCAAATACCCAATTCCCAATCTCGCTCGCTGGTACATGGGGAATGTCGTAATGGGTTCCTTATTAAGAAAGATGGCCCCCTCATCAGGTTGACATAATCCCACCACCATATCAAAGATGGTCGTTTTTCCAGCGCCATTAGGCCCCAGCAGCCCCACCACCTCTCCAGCGTGAACATCCAGAGTCACACCACGAACAACTTCACGACCCTTGAAACTTTTTTTCAGGCCCTTCGCGAATATGCGATGGTGACTCTTTGGTGCTCCTTCTGTAGTCATGGTGACCGACATTGCCAAGTCTTCTACCAAGGTGCTACGCAGGAATAACATGGCCAACATGCCGGAGGCGATTGTGGAACGAGCCAAGGAGTGAAGAGCGCACATCCCGGGAACATGGAAGCGATGAGCGACGCCGGCACAGCCCAATAGCGTCCCAGCCCTGCAGGGAGGCCCATCTTTGGCCCGTGGCGTCGTTGCTCCTCGGTCACATCGTTCCGTAATGCTCCCTCGTCGCGCCTCGCCACGGTCTCAAACCTGGGGCTCCAAGTTGGCCATGTTATTCCTGCGCAGCCCCTAACCATCATCTCCCTCATCAAGAAAGTCGACTCGAGATTCTCCCTCAACTTCCATCCGATCTTCCTCCAAATACATGATGATCTTTAATCCACTCACGCGAGTCCCCTTTTGCCATGCCACAGGAGATTCCGTTAGGACAATTTTTTCTTGATCTTTAAAATACACTGCATGCCCACATGTGGCCTTAAGATTAGGCTTCGTAATGACCACCTTTTCCCTTGCATCAATCAATTTAATTTTTCGCCCTGAAGATGGAGTGGCAGAATCATCAGATTCTGTGGAGGACTTTTCTTTAAACAACATCACCATGACCTCGGATTGCACAATAAGATCATTTGTCCTTAAGACAACGGATTCAAAAAAGGTGGCCTTCCGATCTTGACTGTTAGCCTCCATCCTATTGGATGTAATCCTAATGGGTGTACCCTCTGCCAAAATCGGTTCCGTTCCCAGGCCAACACCCATGACCAGGAGTAAGAACCCGTGGTACAGAATCCCCCTAGATTTACGACGATACATCCACTCGTACATTGTGTAATATGGTAAAGTCCTCTGTATTCAAATGCCCGATTAACCCCTTTCCGGTAATAGTGAGTCCATTCCCCTTAATCTCCACCTCTTCTGTCGTCCGAAATTCCTGTTGCGCATCAACCCACCGAATGTGAGAGGTATAGATGGTATACCCACTTGCCAACGCAATAGAAAGAGGAGTACCGTGGTTTCTTAGGTCAAAATCATTGGTCGCTGTATTGATGATCCCGTCATCAGCCACAATAACCATGTCACTTCCTCCCCCTCGAAGCAATCGAACTTCTACCTCTTTCAGAAAGGTTTTTTGTTCCCCTTCTTTAATTTGAGCACTTTGGGCATCAACTTCCCACTGCACCACACCGGACTGAGTTTGTTGATATCGAAAACCTAGAATAACTGAGTCAGTGGTTTCAGATAGAGTTGATGGAGCGGAAAGAGGGGGGGGGGGGAGGTATCGACTCGATCAACCATTCGAAAAATTAACAATCCCGCAAGACAGATAATGACCCCTGCGAGCCCACGGCGAAGCCACATCGCTCGCCCCCTCATTTTTCGTACATTTACAGGAAAGACTGTTCAAAAATCTATCAAGCAAGGCGGCTAACCGCGGGGAGGATGAGGTGTACACGGAATACCTGGAGCCCTCCGAACAATAAGACCCTAGCTGTGGATCTTTATCAACAGTCCATTTCGTTATTGAAAAAAGGATAGCACAGGCCCTTGTTCAAGTAAACAAAAGCTGGAGGGTTCGATAGGAAAATGTCGGCCAGGATCTATTGAGAACGACGAGGAAGAATACGGGAGGACAGAACGAAGTGAAAGGTTGGCGAGACCCTAGGCCTCGCCTTCACCTATCAGCCATTCTATTCTTTGTCGGAAGAAGAAGGTTCGGTAACCTCAGAAGAAGCCCCCTCTCCCCGTTCCACCAATTCTAGCGCAACCATTTCGGCCGCATCACCTGGACGTCGTCGGGTGTGAATGATTCTGGTATATCCACCCTGTCGAGACTGATACCGTCCCGCCACATCATCAAATAATTTGGCAACAATATCTTTCTTTTGGATAAAACTCAGGGCCTGCCTTCGAGAATGGAGGGTGCCTTTTTTCCCCAAGGTAATCATTCTATCAACAAATCCTCGAACCTCCTTGGCTTTGGCTTCCGTCGTCTCAATCCGTTCATGTTCGAGGACAGAGGTCACGAGATTCCGAAATAAGGCTCTTCGATGTTTGGAATTCCGTCCTAATTGTCGTCCATTTATTTGATGTCGCACGGCAGGCCTCTTTTCTTATGACTCATTGCTCTCTGGGGAGGAACTGTCTGCTTGAGAAATAGACTCACTTTTAATTCCTAGCCCTAACCCCATTTCTAACAATACTTCTTTAATTTCATTGAGGGATTTCTTCCCAAAATTTTTCGTTTTGAGCATTTCCATTTCAGTTTTTTGCACAAGGTCTTCGATGGTTTTAATATTGGCATTCTTCAGACAATTTGCAGCCCGAACTGATAATTCTAATTCATTCACACTTCGATGGAGGTTTCGGTTCAATTCTTCAACCGTTTCCTCGGTCATCGATTCAATAGGCACTTCGCGTAACTCATCACTAGGAATACAAATATTGAGATGGTCTCTCAGGATAAGAGCCGCGGTCTCCACAGCTTCCTGTGCAGTCGTACTTCCGTCCGTCCATACCTCGAGATTTAATTTATCGTAATCGGTAATTCGGCCCACCCGAGCATTTTCCACATTAAAGTTAACTCGTTTAATCGGGGAAAAGACTGAGTCCACAGGAATCACCCCGATCGGCAGTCCTTCTTCTTTGTTTCGCTCAGCAGGTACATATCCACGCCCTGGCTTGACAATGAGCTCCATATCCAAAAGACCATCTTTATCCAATGAGGCAATGAGCAAGTCGGGATTGAGAATGGTGATATCGGCATCATGCTGGATATCAGAAGCTCGGGCTTCCCCAGGCCCTTTCTTTTTGAGCCGAATGGCCTTTGGCTTATCCGTATGTAACTTGAGGCGTAAGTTTTTGATGTTCAGAATAAGAACAGTGGTATCCTCGGCCACACCAGGCAAGGTTGAAAATTCATGAAACACCCCTTCGATTTTCACAGAGGTCACAGCCGCTCCAGGCAATGACGAAAGCAACACTCGTCGAAGGGAATTTCCGATCGTTGTCCCAAATCCCCGCTCAAATGGCTCAGCGGTAAATTTGCCATAATTCGTTGTGGACACTTCCTTGTCCAATTCAAGCCGCATAGGCAGCTGGAAGTCCTTCATGGCTTTAATCATGCTCCCCCCTTCGCCTCCTCAAAAAATGGCAACAGTAATGGAATTGCCTTAATTAGAAAGTTTCGCCTTCTCTTGTCACGTGAATGAATGTGTTGGGGACCTTATCGAGAATACAATTCCACAACAACCTGTTCGTTCACAGGAATACCGATTTCATCTTTCGTCGGTAACGCCCTCACGTTTCCTTTGAAGGCATTTCTATCGAATTCTAACCAACTCACCATCCCTCGACCTTCAGCTGAATCCAGGGCGGCCTGAATGGTTAACGATTCACGACTTTTCATGCGCAACTCAATCACATCACCCATGGAAGTCACAAAGGAGGGAATGTCGGTTTTTCTTCCGTTGACGAGTAGATGGCCATGCGTGACCATCTGACGAGCCTGTTTGCGAGAATAGGCAAAGCCCAGTCGATACACCACATTATCCAACCTTCGCTCCAGCAGACTGACCAAATTATCACCGGTCACACCTTCAAGACGATCAGCCTTTTTGAATATACCCCGAAATTGTCTTTCCTGAAGACCGTAAATCCGTCGAAGTTTTTG
>CAZKRH010000202.1:0-2620 GCA_964555115.1 uncultured Nitrospiraceae bacterium
GGCTTCAAAAGATGGTTTATTTGCTATCTCCAACCCATTTTTCGGTGCGGAAAAACGAATGGCGCCGGCTGAGAGTTATTGCCGAATCGGAATCAATAAAATTTATGATCGTGGGGAACTGGTCTATCCCGATGTGATTGAGGTGTTTCATCCTCAGGTCATTACCATGGGAAAGAGTTATACCATGCCTTTCTATTCCGGAATAAAAGAGGGCGGCGTCGTTATCATTAACTCGGATATCCCGTTACTGGACGATGCAGATGTGAAAAGACTCAAAGACTTAAATGTAGCCGTGTTTAATATCCCTGGGACCCAAATAGCTTTGGAAGTGGCTGGGACCGAATTGTCCACCAATATGAGCATGATTGGGGCCGTAAGTGGCATTACGAAATGTGTGACCCTGCATGCCTTGGACTTAGCCATCCAAGAACGCTTCGGAAAGAAATTTGTCGCCTCTGGTGGAACAGCGACCTTGGATGAGGCGATCAAAAAGAAGTTTGCCAAAAAAGAAATGTTGTTAAAGAAGAATTTAGAAACGGTGGTTCGCGCCTATGAAGTTGGGGCGGAATGGGCGGAAAAGAATAATGTCGAATTAATGGTGGCAGCCGCCTAATCTTAATCGAAAAGGGTTTTCCTATATGTATAATGTAGCACTCGTAACAGAAGAAAAGTGTGTGGCCAAAAAAGGTTGCCGCTTATGTATTATGTATTGTCCCGAGGCGAATACGTTAGATCTCAATAGTGAAAGGATGGTGGCCGAAGTCATCATTAATCGATGTAAAGGCTGTGAGTTGTGTATGGTTGTCTGTGATGCTGCCAAGCACAATGCCATTGCCATGGTTGCCGTGGGCGCTGATGGGAAACTCATGGAACATGCTGGAGAAGCCGCTGAATTGGGTCAAGCGTATCAGGGATAACAGATAAAGGAAATTGGAAAAGCCCTGCGACATACGATGGAATATGTCGCAGGGCTTTTTTGTGAAATGCTGCCAGGTATGGCGAAAGGGAGTGGGGACAAAATATGAGCGAAAATCCCAGAGACATCTTAGGAGACGTGTCGGCCCATATGATTCAATTTCATCATAGCTTGGAGCAAAAAGCAGGGGAAATGGAGGCCAAAGGCGAAGATCCCGAAATAGTGGGAAAGCTCAAGAGTGGAGCTGATGCCATGCGAGATAGTGCCAATATCTATTTGTCATGGGGGCGCCATTTTGTGGCCCTAGCCGAGGGAGAAGCCTCGGAGTCTGAGGAAGGGGAAGAAGACTCCCCAGATTTTCAATTTTGACCTTGGTTGGCAGAAACAAGAGGTCAATTCAGCCCTTGATCACAATGAAAAGGCAGGGTAGAATCCCTTTGCTTTCTATCGATTTTCTATGAAATGAAAATAGTTCTGAGCCTGTTCCTCGGTAGCTCAGTTGGTAGAGCGGTCGGCTGTTAACCGATTGGTCGCAAGTTCGAGTCTTGCCCGAGGAGCCAATTTCCAAAGCCCGTTGGTGGTGTGAACCGCCAACGGGCTTTGTTTTATCTGGAACATATCATCGGATTGAGAGGGACCGGAATTGGATGGCCTCTCCCCCAAATTAAAAGGACAAATCTCTTGAAGAAAGAGGGTCTTCTAAGAGGATAATTAATTTTTATAGAGGGGTGTTGGATTTTTTGAAATTGGACGACGTGATCCACAATTGATGCAAAGAAGGACTGGCAGGGTGATGCCCGAGATCAAATCGCGTTCCTGGTCCAGAATAAGGGACCCTTGGCATCGGGTGCAGGAGGGCAAGGATGGGGTATTCAGCGTGGTATCAGTGTCATTCATCTCCAGAACCTCACTATAATAACGTAGCCAAAATAATGGCCTATCATGCGCTAGGTAGACCGGATTGCACCATTCGTTTTATCGCGTATATACCTAGGCAATACTGCTATGGAAATTTTGGTAAGAAAATTCTTGGAGAATGGGAGATCTACCAGAAGCGCGGGGGCGTATGTTGTCTAGACATTTAGGTGTTTGGAGGTCTGTTACAGGTTTGGATTCGGATCTTCCGTTTATGTACTCCCATTTCCTCATCCCTCATTTTTGACCTTTTTTATTATAACACCTCAGTATCCTGGAATGTGGCCATTCGCTAGTAGATCTAAGATTACATACGTAAACAAATCTTAATAATAATCTGAACAAAGGAGGAGCCTGGGTCGACTTCCCCTTCCTTACATGCTGAGGCTTGCAGGGGAAATGATTCTATGTTGAGATTGGGAAGTGAAGGGCCCACACGTTCCCTATCCCGTTTGAGAACCATTTTTCCTAAGGAGTGATGACCCAATGCCCGGTGTGAATAATCCAAGACAATCTCCGTCCTTGACCTCTTTCGTCTGGCGTTTTTCTTGTGTTCTTGTTGTGTTCCTGATGGTCCCCCATGATATGGGATGGGCCGGAGTCGAAGAGGAGATCAACCTACTCAGAAAAGATATGGCTGAGATGAAAAAGGATGTGGCGGAAATTAAAGCCCTCCTGAAGAGTGCGATCAAAAGCCGACCGAAACTCAATGCCACTGCGCCCGTCAGCTTTTCTGGCCGACCCGCTCAGGGACAAGCGAATGCGCCCGTAACCATCGTGGAGTTTTCT